>CAYMGW010000130.1:6050-6620 GCA_964390085.1 uncultured Tissierella sp. | reverse complement strand
GTCATTATGCAGCAGAATGACTTTGAGGATGGACCATATATCTTTCTAATGCAATTTAAAGATGGAGTTAGAATAGACCTTAGTTTTCAAGATATTAGAAGAATTGAAGAATCGGTTAGAGAAGATACTCTTAGCAAAGTATTATTAAACAAGGATGATATAGAGCTTAAATTACCTGTACCAAATGATAGTGGGCACTATGTACTAAAGCCTTCAGAAAAAGAATTTGACGAAGTATTAAATGAAGCATGGTGGATTCAGACCTATGTTGCTAAAGCCATATGGAGGGATGAATTGCCTCTTGCTAAATATATGTTTGATGTTATTTTAATAGATTGCATAAGAAAACTATTATCATGGTATATTGGAGGAAAACATAAATGGAATGTAAATGTAGGGAAATGCGGAAAATGGTTTAAAAGATATTTGTCTGATGAAATATATAATGATTTTATTTCAATATATCCAATCATAGAATATGAAGAAATGTGGGAATCATTATTTAGAGCAGGGAAATTTATAGGAAGAATAGGTATGTCATTAGCTGAATCCCTTGAATATTCCTATCCT
>CAYMGW010000130.1:329-6040 GCA_964390085.1 uncultured Tissierella sp. | reverse complement strand
CTACTAAGGATGATAGGAATGTAACGGAATATATTAAAAGGATTAAGGAATTGCCAGCAGATGCTAGAGAATTTTGCTAGGAGCTCAAGAAAAGATTTCTTTAATTAAAATGTACTTGTATGTGGTAAGTGAGATAAAGCTAATATGTAACTTACAATATAAAATAAAAAACGAGGAAGTGATATCTTGAATTATGGAGTAAATCAAATAGTAGAGTCTATAATAGATTTCATAATAATTATCATAATTTTGGCAGGTATAGCATTAGGGTGGGAGATTAACTATTATTTTTTTGGAATATCTATTTTAGCTGCTATATCATGGCTATTCCTGCAAAAGAAGAAAAAAGAAAATCAATTGAAAATGCAAAAAGAAATAATCAGTAAACAATGGGGAAGAGAGCGTGAAGAAAAAAGAGAATTTACTCATGTTGAAAAATTATATACATTCCTTATAGAAAGAGAAGAATCATATTTCAATATAGATAATATTACTTGGACGGATTTAAATATGAATTCTGTATTTAGTAAAATAGATCATACCATGTCATTACTAGGTATGCAGTATTTATATGACATCCTTAGAAAGCCTATTTTTGATAAAAATATACTTAAAAAAAGGAATGAAATTATCAACTCATTATTGGAGAGTAAAGATATTTCCCAAGCAATACAATATCCACTTTTCATACTAGGTAAAGAAGAAGGTAAAGGGATATTTAAATATTTTAAAGACGGAATCAATATAGATACAAGACCTGCGATTGTATACAGATTACTTTCATATTTACCTTACTTAGTATTAATATTATTGTTCGTAGATCCACCAAAGGCAATTCTAGCATTGTTTGCTGTAATGATGATAAATATGCCAGCTTACCAATTAAATAAGAAAAAGATATATGATGATATGGACACTTTTTTGTATTTAGGTAGTCTTATAAAATGTGCTGATAATATTATGAAGATAAATACATATAATATTGATTTAAATCAAGAAGAATTGAGAGTACTATTGAAAAATGTAGGGAAAGTAAGAAAGAATATTGCAAAGATAAATTACAATGAGAGTTTTATGTCAGAAGGAGAAATACTTATACATTATTATAATATGATACTACTAAGGGAACCTAATGTGTTTTATAAAGCTGTAGAATTAATAAACGATTATAAAGAAGATTTTTTTAAGCTCTACACATTAGTAGGCAAAATAGATGCTTATATTTCTATAGCATCATATAAGGATGGACTAGATTATTATACTGAACCTTATTTCGAAGAAGATGGTTCGAAATTTTATTTAAAAGCAGAAGAGATTTACCATCCTTTATTAGATAATCCAGTATCATATTCTATTGAATTAAATAATATGGGAGCATTAGTTACAGGTTCAAATGCTTCAGGAAAATCCACATTTTTAAGGACAATAGGTATAAATGTTATTTTTGCTCAAACCTTGAACTTGGTACTAGCAAAGAACTATAGGGCAAATTATTATAAAATATTAACTTCCATAGGAACTACTGATGATATTGTTGAAGGAGATAGCTATTTCATGGCAGAAGCTAAATCTTTAAAGAGAATATTAGATTTGCTTGAACCTACTCAACCAGTATTATGTATTTTAGATGAAATATTTAGAGGCACAAATACAGCAGAGAGAATTAGTGCAGCACTAGAATCATTAAACTATATGATTGAAAGAAACTGTTGTGTAATAGCTGCAACTCATGATTTGGAGCTTACAAATTTAGTTAACGAAAAATACAACAATTATCATTTTAAAGAAACAATTGAAAAGAATGACATAAAATTTGATTATATCCTCCGAGAGGGTCCATGTACAACTAGAAATGCTATAGCCATTTTAAAACATCTTGGATATCCCGTTGAGATATATGAAAAGTCCATGGAGGGAGCAAGGAAATATTTAATAAAATAATTTATAGGAGGGGTTAATGTGGAAAGATGGGAATATAAGACTATTAAATTTGGATTGAAGGGGTTTAGTGGAGGAATATTAGAAACAGAAGATTTTGACTATGAACTTAATATACTAGGGGAACAAGGCTGGGAATTAGTATCTTGTTTTACAGCAAATGCAGCCCAGGGTTATAGTAGGGATGCAATTGCAGTGTTTAAAAGAAAAAGATAAATATGAAAGCATTTATGAAAAAAGAAAATCAAGTGATATGACAAGTATTAAATTTGAATGGATGTGGAAGATAAATTGAGACTAAAACATTTAAAAGAACAGATGTTACTTCCAGTAGAAGAATACATAATTAATCAGCATGCAAATATACGGGGGTTGGACGTTCTAATACTTAGTTTTACAATAGAAGAAGATAAAAATCGATTGTGGCTTATGTATGAACAGGAGGATATTTTTGAAGATGAATTAGAGTATGGTATGGAATACGAATATAGTGAAAGAATCAAGACTAATAGAGAGAAAAGGTTAGATAGTATTGAAAGACAAAACAAAGAGAAAGATTTTTTTATAAATGAAATGGAAATACAAGGGCAAGTTGTAAATTTTAGTTCCTCCAGTAGTAGTTCTATTTATAATATGAATAAGGAAGTGATAATGCAACTACAGCACTTTGTTGAAAAAGGTTTAATTTCGGATGAATGGGATGATGTGAAATTAGAAAATCTTGTTATTACCCAATATGAGCAAAAAGAAGGAGAGGTTGCACCATCTATAGACAATACTAAAGAATTGGATATTAAACTATATATTAATCGAAGTTCAAGAGAAATACCAATACAACATCCTTTTAAAATAGAATTTGGCAAACAGTACATAGGGACAAAAATCCTATATTATGATGAAGAACTTTGTAGAGAAAGTTACTTTTTTATAAATGAGATATATTCCTTTGATGTATATGAGGATATCAAAAAGAAGACAGAACAAATTGAAGATGTAGAAATGCGGCAAAATATGATTAATAATTTCATAGAAGCACTGGAAAGAGTATGTCCAAGGGATAAAAACCTAGCTGTTATAAAATATGAAACAGTAGATGATACACAGTTAAATTTTTATTTCAAAGAATATCTAGATGCAGGCACAATAATTTATAGGAATGATAATTCAACAATTGGTGGAGCATCATCAGTTGGAATTATCTGGGGATCCAATGAAAAAGGGATAGGAATCAATGGCTATAAATTAAGAGAATGTGTACTTCAGCCTATAGATAAAAGTTTTAGTGGAGAATTGGAAATAGAATTATTTTCAAGATATCTTCAAATCCCAGGTGAGACTGTAAGAGTGATAGGATAGGGGGTAATTATGAAAAAGATATTTATTATATTGTTAGCCTTAGTATTACTTACTAGTTGTAAGCCAACAAAAGAAAATGTAGAACGACCCAAGGCTACAGGCTCACCAATAAAAGAAAGAGCTAGTTATATTAATATAGAAGGGAAAACAATAGAAGAGAGATATTCAACTTTAGAAGGATATAATAGGGTAGAGGTAGATAGGAATAGCTTTGGAGAATTTCTAAGAAATCAAAAGTTAAAACCTTATGGGGAAAAGGCTTTATACTATGATGGCAGAGAGAAAAATAAGAAGGATGTTTATGATAGCGTTATAGATGTGGATATAGGAAATAGGGACCTACATCAATGTGCAGATGCTATAATGCTACTAAGAGGTGAATATCTTTATTCAATAGGCAGGTATGAAGATATTAGCTTTAACTTTGTATCAGGGTTTAAAGCTGAGTATAGAAAGTGGATGGAAGGAAATCGGATTAAAGTTGAAGGTAATAATGTAAGTTATTACAAAGCAACAGAGCCATCAAATACTTATGAAGACTTTAGAAAATATATGGATATGGTAATGGCTTATTCTAGTACATTATCTTTAGAAAAGGAGCTAGAATCCATTAACGTAGAAGATATGGAAATAGGTGATGTATTCATAATCGGTGGAAGTCCAGGGCATGCTGTTATAGTTATGGATATGGCTATAAATGATAATGGTGAAAAGATATTTATTCTTGCCCAATCCTATATGCCAGCCCAACAAACTCAAATATTGATTAACCCTATGGATAAAGATATAAGCCCGTGGTATTCACTTAAAGGTAAAGAAAAACTTATAACTCCTGAATGGACATTTGAGTTGGGTCATTTGGGAAGGTTTGTGGATTGAGAAATGGATAATTATTAATATTAATTAAACTCATTGACTACAATATGAGCTCATGATACAATTTAGTCAATTATATGAGAGGGGTGTATCAATGAGCAAAATTCTTGCTAAACAAGAAATTTTAATAAGCACAGGAATACATTTTTAGGAATGGCTTATTTCGGTGTGTAATTTAGCGGGAACCTTCTTTCAAATATTTTTGACATTTGAGGATGATTTTATCATCCGTTATATTATATCTAGGCTTTATTTGTGCTGAGGGGCTTTCTCTCAGTTTTTTTGTGCATAAATTTGTTCTCGCTAAGAATTCTTTTGTAATTAGTGGAATATGTTAATAGTTTGTTAGGAGGTTAGGTAAGATTATGGAAAAAAAGAAAACAGCAGTATTATTATATGATGATTTTAGTAACTATGAATTTAGTGTAATGCTATCTATATTTTATCAAGCTGGCAAACACTATACAACATTTGGATTAACTAAGGAGCCAGTAAGAAGTGAAGAGGGCTTGAAAGTAATCTGTGATGCATTAGTTGAAGATTTAAATATAGAAGAGTTTGATTCTTTAGTATTAACAGGATGTATGGATCTTGAACCCATTATCAATGAAGAGAGAATATATTCATTTCTAAAACAGTTTGATCTACCTAGAATCAAGATTGCTAGTATTTCCAGCACTCCATTTTTACTTGCGAGGGCAGGTTTATTAGAAAATAAGCGTTATTTAGCAGGGTTGTTAAAAGAGGAATTACTAAAACATGGTCATACTATGGAAGAATTAGAGGGTATGGTTGACATAGAAGAATATAGGGAATCTTATGAAGAAATTGGACATTTTATAAAAGATGGGAATATAATTAGCTCTGTAGGTGCATTCTTCAGAGAATGGGCAATTGAGTTTGGAAAGATGTTAGAATTGGATTTTGAACCAGGATGGTATGGAGATTTTGAAAAGGATTAATGATTTATAAATTTTCAGAAGTAGAGATAAGTTGAAAGAATTACAGATTAGGAAAGGAACTAATATGAAATGAATTCCAATTGATAGATGTATAGAATAATGATATAATATGTATAGAAAACTATGCGAGGTGATATTGTGAAAATTAAACCTTCAACAGCTTTAAGAAATGAGTATAATGAAATATCCAACTATTGTAAAGAAAGTATGGAGCCAGTTTATCTGACTAAAAATGGAGAAGGTGATCTGGTTGTAATGAGTATAGAGGCTTATACTTATAGGGAAGAGATGCTAGATTTAAGAGAGAAATTACTGGATGCCGAAATGGACAGAATCAATGGGGCAAAATCATATTCCATTGATGAGGTAAGTGAAAGGTTAAGGAAATTGATAGATGGACAGATATAAAGTTACTTTTATGGAGTCAGCTATCAATGATTTAGAAGAAATAATTCTTTATATAGCAAGAGATAGTAAGGCAAATGCTATAAAATTTCATGATAAAATCATAGAAAGCTCTAAGAAGCTTGAAACTTTTCCAAAGTTAGGGCTATTAGTGCCAGATAAAAAATTGAGTAG
>CAYMGW010000130.1:0-319 GCA_964390085.1 uncultured Tissierella sp. | reverse complement strand
ATATCTATTGTTTTATAAAATTTATCAAGAGGAAATAAGTATTTTAAGAGTTGTACATGGGTCAAGGGATTATCCACAATTGTTATTAAAAATAAAAAAAGATTAATTTAAAAACCCTTAATTAGTGATTGTTAATTAATCACCAATTAAGGGTTCTATTTTATACAATATAGAACATATATCAGGAAAGGCAGAGAGATAGTTAGGATAAAGGCGGTCAAAAACCGCCCCTACAGTTACCTATGCCACAATTTGTACAAGCTTCTCTCTATAAATATCAATTAATTCTTTTTCAGTTACATTGATACTTGGCTTATCT
>CAYMGW010000129.1:0-6641 GCA_964390085.1 uncultured Tissierella sp. | reverse complement strand
ACTCTATTATATCATCGGCTCTAGCTGCATGATGAGCTTCGCAGAATCCAACTACTGCATTTATTTAGTTCTTCAAAATAATTAATAACATATTTAATATTATGTTTATTAAATATTAAATCTTCTAGAACATTGTAATAAAACTTGGATTTTAATCTACTATAAATTTAAAATATTAATAATACAAAATCGATGATCGTTAATTTGATTTTTTTATCATCGATTTAGCATTTCAGATAACTGTTTATTAATTATATAATTAATAGTTCCCTCCGGATATATGCCTTCTTCATTCATATGACCTGCCGGAATCCCAGTCAAAATTTCTATCCCTTGATCTAAATGATCAATAGCATATATATGAAACTGGTTATCTGCTACTGCATCTATAACCTCCTGTGATAACATTAAATGTTTTATATTTTGCCTAGGTATAATTACCCCTTGTTCTCCTGTTAAACCTATCTGTGAACAAATATTATAGAAGCCTTCTATTTTTTCATTTATCCCACTAACAGACTGTATTTCTCCCTTTTGATTTATTGAACCTGTTACTGCTATTGATTGCTTTATAGGTATACCCGAAATACTAGAAAGAATTACATATAGTTCTGCACTTGAACCACTATCACCATCTATCGTGGAATGACTTTGCTCATAACTAATGCTCCCACTTAAAGCAATAGAATTAATTTGAGCATATTTATATCCTAAATATCCTTTTAAAATCATAAATCCTTTATCATACATACTACCACTTTTTTTTGTTTCTCTTTCTATATTTACAATACCAGTTCTCCCTCGATATGTATTAGCAGTAATTTTAATAGGTTTACCAAACCTCTCTTCTCCTATAACAGTTACCATCAAACCGTTAATTTGACCTACTTTTTCTCCTTGTAAGTCTATCATTAATATACCGTCTTTAAATAAATTCTTTAATTTTATCTCATGTCTATTTTCACGACATTTTTTTTCTTTAATAGCTTTATCTACATGATATCCACTAATTAAGTTAGCGCATTCATTCTCCGCCCATATGTCTGCCTCATATATAATTTCTAATATCTTATTGAATTGACAAGTAAGCCTCTCTTTGTGTTCTGCTATTCTTGAACTATATTCAATTATTCGACCAACAGCCTCTCTATCTAGATGCCTTATTTTTTCTTTCTTACATCTATTAGCTATAAATCCTATCATTTTTAAAATATTTTTCTGTTCTTTAGCCATATCTATATCATAATCCACCTTGACTTTAAAAAGATTTGTAAAATCTTGGTCCATGTTTAAAAATGAATGATACGTTTTATAATTTCCAATTAAAATAACCTTTATGTCTAGGGGAATTGGTTCAGGTTTTATTAATGTAGATGTATCAATATATCCAATTAATTTATTAGTACATTCGATAGCAATATTCCCAGCTTTCAATGCCATTTTCAAAGTCTCCCATTCTGTAGGATTATTCATAAGTTTATTAGCATCTATTATCAAGAATCCTCCATTTGCTATATGTAATAACCCAGGTTTTATTTGCATAAAACCTCCATATTCTTCTCTAAGTTTATTTCTGTATTCAATATCATTATTTTGACTATATAATGAGATGTTACTTGCATTTATAATTGGAGCATGGACTAAGTTTTCATTGCTTATTAATAAATTTACCTTATAGCGATTAAAAAAGCTTTGCTCTTTCTTTTTATGCACTTCCATTTTTGATGTCTTTTCATTCCAATCATTATCTATGCTTTTTTTGAAGTAATTTAAATTTTTAATAACGTCCCTCTTAAAAGAATTTATATAATCTAAAACTTCCTTACAATTCTTATATCTGCTTACCAATCTATTTAATAGATCATCTAAAGTATTGGATACCATTTGCTCATCTAGTTTTTTAATCCTACTCTTATACTCCTTCCTTATAGAACTTAATTGGTTTAAGTATCTTACCATTTCAAAATCCAATCTAATAAAGTTTTCTAGTTCCTTTCTTGTTCCTATTGCTATTAAATCACTGCATTTATTTTGCTTTGTAAGATAATTGTACTTTAGAGTAGAAGGGTTTAATGTATCTCTAAATTTTTCAAGTTTAAAATTGTACTTATTTTCTATTTGTTCCAACTTTCGAATAACATTACGATTGTTTTTCTGAAATTTCATGCTAATTTTAGTCTTTTTTATTTCACGTTGATTTCTTTCAAAAATTAAAGGTATTTCTATTCGCAATTTTTTTACTAAATCTTCTATATCTTTTTTAAATTGAGCACCTAATCCAGCCTCCACACCTATAGCTTTAGGACATTGTGGATCTTCAAAATTATATACATAAACCCAATCATTTGGCACTTTTATTTTTTTAGCAAATTTTTCAATAATTAATTTCGAATAGCTAGTACGACCCGTTCCACTTAGACCTGCAATATAAATGTTATATCCGCTTTTTTTCATTAAGAGTCCAAACCTTAAAGATTCAATTGCTTTTTCTTGCCCAATAAATTCATACAATGGATATACTTTGGCAGTTGTTATAAAATTTAAATCTGCATCATTATATGAACTAGTTAATTCCTCTATTAAAAGACGATATTTATTCATATATAGTTTCTCTGCTATTGTCAAATTATCCCTCCTTCTTAGCTGATTACTTATCTTCTTAAGGAACTATTTATTATTAGTATGTTTTATAATTCTTATCACTTAGATAATATATTAAGTGCTGGTCCAATAAATGAGTTGAATCTTTAATAGATTTATTATCCATATTAATTTTAGTGCTCTTCCTAGTAAGAAGCACGTTAATTATTATATCTTAATATATTCAGTAAAAGTAATATTGATTAAATATTCTTAATATAAATATTAAATTCTTTACATTAGCATAATTGGAAAAATAATATGTTTATATACTTTAGTTTAATTACTATTATGAAGATAAGATTTTATTAAAAGTTATGACAAATTTCTACTCATTAAACATTAAATTCATCCTATTATCTAGATCCTTTAGTTCTCTAATTATTTCTTCTGATATATACTTTTCATCTGAAAAAACAATTTTAGCAATTAGTTCTATTAGTTCATTCTTTAAATATTCTTCTTGAGTTCCACTTATAAGTCTAACCCTTTCACCATTTTTTATTTGCTTCAATGTTTCCTCTCTTAATTCTATTAAATGCTCTTCTATTTTTTCTTGTTTTTCTATTCTCTTAATATCATCTTCTATGGTGCTTACTACTGGTCCACTAAATGATACCAACGTATTTCTATTTTGTACTAACTCAGAAGTATATAGTTTCAATTGAGCTTCATCACTTAATAGTTTATCTAAGAACTTTAAGCCCATTTCTATATTCTTTCCATTTTTATTTACTAAGAATCCCCAATAATATAAGTACTTCGAAGGAGTTGGCAAAACAAGTATTTCCTCGGTTTTAAAGTTATTTCTTGACATCTCTATAGCGTTTAGAGAATTTCTAGGCTTTGGAATTAAAACGATAAAGTCTTCTTTTCTACTTGAAAGAAATAATTCCCTTGATTCAATCCTTTCCTTTGATTGAGGCAAAAAAATCATATTATAATAATTCTCATAAGTATAATTTTCGTTTAATCTAAATAAACCAGAATACATTAATTTTTCTCTAATATCCTCTATTGTCTCCACAGTTTCTTTATTAGCTAATTCACTTCTTCCATTTTCATTTAATAGAGGTTCTAAGTATGATATTTCAAAATCTATTACATCACTAAATAATTCCATTGACATATGCACATTTCTTTCTTCATACCATTTATAATTAATATTACGCAAATCTTCAATAGTCCAATCTAGATTAGGCTCTTCTATTCCTAGTTCTTCCAAAACAGCCTTGTTTAAAAGATAACTCCTATCCCCCATCCCTATGGGTACAAAATATCCGTCTTTCAAGCTATCATATATATTATTATAATTTGCAATTTTTTCACCTACTTCTAGACCTACACCTTGTTCAACTAAGTTCTTATATTCCTCTTGATTACCTACTAGTATTAACGTCGGTCCTTCTTGTAAGTATAACTCAGTATTTCTATTTGCTATATATTCATCTTGATTATTTGCCTGTGTTTTTAATATATTAACTTTATATCCAGTTTCTTTAAAAAATTCTGAAATAAATAAATCTAAATGTGCTTTATATGAATCTGAATATTTATCAAAATTTGACATAACAACTGTAATTTCTTTTTCATTAGTATTAATATCTTTGGTCTTTGTACATCCAATTGCTATCATTAGAATAGTTAGTATTAGCAACGTTAACAAGATTGATTTTTTCATTATATTCTCCCCTCGCTTTATAATCGAGTTGCTTCCATTATAAATTTCTTTGAAAAAACAACTTAATAATTGTCTTTATCAAAATTTATAATGTAAACCTTCAATTGCCTCTAAAAGTATTTACCTTATGGCTCCTAAATAAAACAGTCTTCTAAAAAAAGGATATAATCTAAAACTTATAATATCTAATTTAAATTAAATATATTTTTATAAATATATATTTTGTACTTAATTATATAAGAATGTTACCTACAATAATAGTTATTTAAATTAAATTTATTAAACCTTTCTTTTATACTTTTTGGTGCCTGGCACCCAAAAGTGAACTTATTTATTTATACATTTAGAAGCATATTTATTCTCTCTTTTTCTGTAATTATCTTACCTTGTTTCTCATCATAGGCATATAATCCTCCACTGACCATTCTTGTTTTTAGTTGACCCTTGGCTATTTTAGAGCCTTGTAAATGGGGTGCATCTAATATTCCTATTCTTACTGCTTCTGTTAAGGTTTCTGGGTCTGTTAGTGGGTCTTCTAAACTTAAATTTAGTGATTTTATGCTATCTATTATTATCCTTGCTTCTGCTATCAAGATATTCTTTCTTTCTATTACATTTATATCCTTCGTCATATCTACTGAGCCTAAAAATTCATTTTTTAATATTCCTCTTACTATCATGGCTGACTCTATTATATCATCGGCTCTAGCTGCATGATGAGCTTCGCAGAATCCAACTACATGATATATATGAGGTTTGATTGACATAGCTAGATATGCTGATGCTGCTAATTGTCCCTTGGCTTGATATAGATTTGCTGGGAAGCTAGCAAGTCCTGCCCTTGCTTGACGATATACTTTGAAATTCTCATCTACAAGACTTTCTACTAATTCTATCTTTGCCAACATCTTTCCTAAATCCATTTCAGGTGAAATAGATGCTGGTACATTGAACATATATTGGGCAATATAGTCTTTGACACCCATTTTCTTTGCATTATATGCAGCTATATATGCTACTGCCACTCCTATGGCATCGTGGGCATCCCTTAGGCTCCAATGATGTGGGTCATTTACTTCTACAGGTATATTTCTTTCTCCATGCCATTTCATTACCTGTTGGTTTTCTTTTATTGCATCCATTAGCTTTCTAGGTCCTCGTCCATCTAGTTCACTATACCAAAATAGTGGAACTGCACACCATGCATTGTCTATACTTTCTTTTAATACTTCTGCAAATGGGATTATATTTTTTGTTCCACTGTAGGAGCGAAGAAGTGGAAAATTCCCTCTTTGAGCTGCCTCATATAGCTTTCTAAAATCTTCCTTGGATCTCAAAGGTACTCCTCCAGCCCCATTTAACCTTTCATCCATATTTTCTTGGTCAAAGAAAAATTCTTGGGCGTTTTGGTCTGGTGCAATGGATATTATATCTATTACTTTTGCTTCTGCAACTTTTTCTATAGCTTCTAGGGTTTCTTCTATGGTTGATAGACCTAAATGGTGTCTTAATATTGGATATGGATATTTTGATTTTATTCTAGATATTAATTCTCTTGGGTAAGATTCTTCTTCTGAGTAGTCTTTGCCTTTTAGGTATGCTATGACTTCGTCAATGTCTTCACTACCATCAAATATTTTGTCGAATATTTCATATTCCTTGGCTACTAAAGCAGTAGGCTCTGTTCCTCCAAATAACCAAGTGATTCCTTTGATCTCTTTTTTATTTATTTTATCTTTTAATTCTTCTAAAATCTTATTGAGTGGTTCAGGTGTTAATCTATAGGATAAAGCTACTATGTTAGGCTTTTTTTCATTAATTAGGATTAATAATTCATCTACTGATTTACCTATTCCAACAAAATCAGTATCATAGTTTTCTTTCTCAGCTAAATTTAGATAGTTCATTATCCCTGCCACATGAACACAATTACCCAAAGTACCTGCAATAATTTTTTTCACTAAGCAACACCTTCCTCATCTTTTTTATCTAATTTTCCTGTTTGTGCAATTTTATGCATTTCATATACTGACAAGCCTTTAAGACCTAGTCTTTCTATTGTTCTGCCTTCATCATAAAAATCTTTTCCAGTAATTAATTCTGCAATATTTATAATTGAGTTAATAGCAGGAGTTTTTATACCTAATTCTCTAGCTATAGAAGCCATTGGTATTAAGCTATATGGCACATCCTCATATATATATCTAATGGATAATCCTTTTGGTGCCTGAAGTCCCTTATATGCTGGATTATTTTGTACCGTTTCATATAGATTGCTTCCTTTTGCTCCATAAGACTCATATAGCCAATCTTTGGCTGA
>CAYMGW010000128.1:6351-6654 GCA_964390085.1 uncultured Tissierella sp. | reverse complement strand
TAAAAAAGCATAAGTAAGTCCCTTTACTGAATGAGTTAGTTTAATCTTTTTCTCATCAGGATTTTTACTCAATATAACGATTGCTATACCTAGAAGTGTTATTGCCATTCCAAAGATACTAACTAATCTTAACTTTTCACCAAAAATAATAAATCCAAGTAATGCTGTAATAGGTGGAGATGTTGCCATTATTAGCATAGATACTCTAGCACCAACCTCTAAGTAAGATTGAAACAAAAATAAATCACCAATAAAAAACCCTATTAGTCCAGATATGCTTAAAAAGAGCCAGTTTTTAGATGT
>CAYMGW010000128.1:0-6341 GCA_964390085.1 uncultured Tissierella sp. | reverse complement strand
ATCTATAGGTAAAAAATATCCCCTAGTAAAAACGTTAAATATACTAATAAATATAAATCCTGTAATCAGCCTAATGTAATTTACTGATAATGAGCCTACCTTTTTCCCTGATAATTCAAATGCTGTAGCACTTAAGGACCAGCAAAAGGCAGTACCTAATGCAGCCAATTCTCCTATGTTTGATTGAATCATAATAGCCCTCTCTTTCATAGTTGGTTATAGGATATATAATATAGTATTTTACCAATTCATTCAACATGATAATTGAGAGCAGGGTAGAATTATCTTATTTTTTATCCATTTTTTTGTTATAATATATATAATAAACAATAGGATGTGATGGTATGTCTTTAATAAATGAAAATAAGACCTATACTTATGCTGATTATTTAACATGGCCTGAAGATGAACGATGGGAGATAATGGAGGGGGTTCCTTATATGCAAGCTGCTCCTTCATGGCAACATCAATCAATATCTTTAGAATTATCTAGGCAATTCGCAAATTATTTAATAGATAAGCCTTGTAAAGTATTCACGGCTCCTTTCGATTTAATTTTGCCTACAGAAAATAAAAATATTAATGATTGCAGAAATGTTGTTCAACCAGATATTTTAATAATTTGTGATACTAAGAATCTTAAAAAAACTGGTTTCTATGGTATTCCCAAATTAATTATAGAAATAACATCTCCTTCTACCATTAGAAAGGATAAAGTTTTGAAATTTAACAAATATGAAAAAGTTGGAGTTAAAGAATATTGGATTGTAGAGCCAGAAGGAAAGTTTATCTCTGTATTTACCTTAGAAGAAGGCGGTAGGTACGGAAGACCTGAGGTTTATACTGATGAAGATAAAGTTAAAGTAAGTATTTTTAAAGATTTAGAGATTAATTTAGATACTGTATTTAATATGATATAGACTAAAAGTGGAGCATTTGCTCCACTTTAAATTTATATTACCCAACCACCAACTTATTTGTTTTCTTTAAATATTTAGAAGGAATTGGCCTATGTAATCTCCATGTTATACTCATAGGACGACTTCCTTCATGACTTGCATAATCAGCAAGTCCTAAAAATGTATAAGGTGCAGTACCAACAATATCTTTATTATATTCCCGTACAAATAATAAAATCTTACTTCCTTCTTTTTTATGATTTATATATCTTTGGCCAGTCTTTGATTCTTCTGATGTAGTACTTTGGCTTTGCCAGTGAAAAAGAGTTTCATTGATGGAATAATCATTATACATTGTTGTTGGAGAATAATCTTTTTCTGATTTATTAAGTGTAATAAAGAAAATATCTACTTTTTTATCAGGTAAATATTTTACTCCTTCCCTTACAGTAGATGGTTTCATATAATCCATAGCAACTAGAATCTGGTCTCGAGTATAGGTACAATACAAATCCAATGGACAATTAAAACCTAAATCAACTGTTTCATCAATGAAATCAATTTTGTCATAATTATATTGAAGAAGTTCAATTAACTCTCTAAAAAGAACTGTATTATTATTAATTTCAATTAATCCATCTTTTAAGGTTTTAAATCCACAATCTTCTACAGACTTTTGCCAAACAGTAAATTGAAACATTTGAAGCATTCTTATTTCTTCTTTAGAAAGCTTATCTATCTGCAACTTTTCTGCATTAGGTAATATTTCTAATAAAAAACTAATCCATCTCCTAGAGTCAATGGCACATATTCGTGGAAATGCCTTTGTCATTATCGTTTCCAATGATTCCTCAAAATCATCTTTTATATCTGCAAGGACACATAGTCGTGAAAAATTATCTCTGCGATAAATATCTCGTATATCTAAATGATAGTATTCTGCAAAGTTTTTTAAAGTAAGAATCTTATCAGTATCCTCTTCAAAAGTAGCAATACGTGAGAGTAATCCACTCTTTTGCCCAAAGGCACTACGGATATTTTCTAGGATGTAATCCTTGGCTTTTCGTTCTAATTGAATATAACAACCTTTAGGAACTGAAATAAAACCATCTTTTATTTCTTTCTGTATGCTCCTAGTTTTATTAGAAAGCAAGGCAGTAAACTTATCTTCAAAATTATACCTTTTATTTGCCTGTCCAATAAAATCTAATACTGTTAGACATTCTTTACCTTCTGACAAACGCAATCCACGACCCAATTGTTGCAAAAATATGGTCAAACTTTCAGTAGGACGCAAAAATAATACTGTATTTACCTCTGGAATATCAACACCTTCATTATAAATATCCACAACAAAAATAAAACGAATGTTTCCATTTACTAGCTTTTGCTTTGCAGTATTTCTTTCCTCTTCTCCAGATTGACCAGTTAAAGAAATAGATGGGATGTTATTTTCATTAAAATATTCTGCCATAAAATTAGCATGGTCAACAGAAACACAGAATCCTAATCCTTTAACCTCATCTATATCAGTAATATATTTAAAAATAGATCCTATAATCATATTCGCACGCTTTTCTGCTACAACTCTATCTAAACTATAAATTTTGCTTAATTCTGATCTATCATATCCCCCACGTGTCCATTTAATAGAATCTAAATCTATGATATCAGTAACACCAAAATATTGAAATGGCGATAGCAATTTTCTATCAATAGCTTCTGGTAATCGAATTTCTGCAGCAATACGATTTTCAAAATACTCTATAACATTTTTGCCATCCATACGCTCTGGTGTTGCTGTAAGTCCCAATAATATCTTAGGTCTATAGTATGTCAATAATTTTTGGTATGTAGGAGCAGCAGTATGGTGAAATTCATCTATTATAATATAGTCATAAAAATCCTCAGTTGTCTTTGTATCAAACTCACGAGCATTAAAGCTTTGTATTGAAATAAATAAATGATCAATCTTATCAGGTTCATAACTTCCAACAAGTAAATCCCCAAAGTTAGCATCTTTTAGTATTCCTCTAAAACAATCTATACTTTGTTTTAAAATTTCTTCTCTATGTGCAACAAACAACAATCTATTAGGTTTGCTCGGATTTTCATTACAAAATCTCTTATAATCAAAGGCAGAAATTACAGTTTTTCCAGTCCCCGTTGCTGCTACTACAAGATTTCTATAATACTCCCTTACCTTTCGTTCTGCACTCAATTTATCTAATATCTCCTGTTGAAAAGGATAAGGTATAATATCAAAATGAAATTGATAATTATTGTTTTCACTTGTAAGCTTTTCTGATCTTATGGCACCTAATAGTCTATTTTTCTGTTTTTCTTCATAAAATTCAAATTCTGTTGAGTTCCAGTAACTTTCAAAAGTAGCTTCTATCTTCTTAATTGTATCTGCTAAATCTTTGGCTGTTACTTTCACATTCCATTCCAAACCACTAGATATTGCAACATTTGACAAATTAGATGAACCCACATAAGCAGTTGTATATCCTGTATTTCTATGAAAAACATATGACTTGGCATGTAAACGAGTACTTTTAGTATTATAGGAGATTTTAATCTCAGCATTTGGAATTTTCCTTAATTCTTCGATTGCCTTTACATCAGTAGCCCCCATATAAGATGTAGTAATAATTCGAAGCTTACCACCTCTTTCTGCAAAATGGATTAATTCATCTATAATCATCCTAAGTCCACTCCATTTAATGAATGAAACCAATAAATCTATTCTATCAGCAGATACAATTTCTTTTTTTAGTTCACTGACCATACTTGGCTCATGAACAGCACCAGTGAATAAAGAACTCTGTGCAATTGATGTGACTGGTCTTATAATCTCTGCTTTTTCATTTAATGCAAAAATACTATTCTTTTTTTCTAAGAATGCAAGTAGCTGTTCTGCCCGTTTATCTATTTGAAATGACTTAAGTTCTACTTCTCCAGTCTCATTGGCAATAGTATCTACAATTCTGTTTATAAAGTTTACTTGTTCTACAATGTTTCCACCATTATCCTTTATATTTTCTAATCCTTGTACTATAATCTCCTCAAGATATTTTGACAAGATTTTGGATGCCTCTTCATTATCAATAGGCGTTGTAACCTTAAGATTCTCTGTATCATTCTCTATTATTTGTGCAAGTTTTTTACTGATAACTTGCTCATATAAGCCTGGTTTCAACATCTAATTGACTCCTTTCTCTACTTTAATTTTATTCTATACTCAATGCCTTTTTATTTTCCACATATTACTATATTCTACATTATTATTTTAAATCCTTCTTTTAAAGCCAACTTTTATACTTCGTACTATAATAAATTAAAAGTGGAGCATTTGCTCCACTTAATGTTATTCCTCCACGCTTTCCAGCTTAGATACATAAATCCCTCTTAGCATTACAGTAACTATAACTACTATACCACCTACAATAGCATAGGTCCCAGGCTTCTCACCAGCGAAAAGATATACCCATAGTGGATTTAACAATGGCTCCATAACAGTAATTAAAATTGCCTCTAATGCAGTAAGATATTTTATTGAGTTCACATAAAATATATAAGGAATGCCAAGTTGAAATACTCCCATTATCACGATTATAATTAGACTTTTCATATCTGGTAATGCACTAAATATAAAAGGTATTGCTATAATAAATGTCAATATATTCCCAAAAAATGTAGTGTCCATAGCCGAACCGTCTTTTTGTAGTCTAAGTGATATAGTCATACATGCCAAAGAAAATCCTGATAGTATAGCTATAATATTACCTAATGTATTCCCTATATTAACATTGTCTATAAAAAATAAGAGCATTCCTAAAAATACAATTATAATGGAAACAATATCATACCATCGAATTTTTTCCTTTAAAATCCATACTCCTAGAATTGCCACAAAAATAGGAGCTGTATATTGTAATAATATTGCATTTGCTGATGTAGTAAGTTTATTTGCCACGATAAAAAATAACATAGTGGTACAAGTGGCTATTGCTCCTAAAATCTGTGGTTTTGATTTTGTAAGTTTTGGCTTTTTTATATAAGCTAGCATCACTAATGCAGCTACTAAGCTTCTCATACCTGCTATTGATACTGGATTCCAATCTACTAATTTAACAAAAATACCACCTGTACTCCACATTGATGAAGCAATGGCAGCTAAAATTATTCCTTTATATCTGTCTTTTTTTACACCCATTCCTTTGCACGCCCTTTAAGAAAATTTTTCACTCTATATATTCTACATAATTTTTATTAATCTTGCTATCTTTTTTTAAATAAATTATTTAAAGGTTAAGCTAATTTTTAGCTTAACCTTCATCTTTTCTATTCTAGCCTTATTAAAAGTTCTCCCGCTTCTACATTTTGACCTTCCTTAACAGCTATTGAGGATACAGTACCAGAAATTGCCGCAGTAATTTGAGTTTCCATTTTCATAGCTTCTATTATTGCAACTAATTGACCTTCTCCAACCTTCTCACCAGTTTTTACTAAAATCTTTGCTACAACTCCTGGGATACTTGCTCCAATCTCCAATTTGTTTTCAGAATCTGCCATCTGTGTTTTAAAAGATGATTCCTTCGCAATATTGCTTGCCTTGTCGAGGATTTTTATTGCCCTTCTACTATCGTTGACTTCAAAATATAGGGTTCTATATCCTTCATCATCTAGCTTGCCTATCTCGAGAAGTTTAATGACTAAAACCTTACCTTCTTCAATTTCTACTTCTCCAGTTTCTCCTTCCCTTAAACCATAGAAGAATATATCGCTGTCCATCCTACTAAAATCTCCATTCTCTTGTAAAGATTTTAAATAATCCTCATATACCTTGGGATATAGGGAGTAGGATAATATCTCTTTTCTTTCTGGAGTTATATTATACTTTTCACTTAAATATTTTTCTATTTTGTCAAAGTCTTCAGGAGGAAGTAGTTCTCCTGGTCTACAGGTAATAGGTTCTTCTCCTTTTAGCACTAGCTTTTGAAGTCTTTCAGGGAACCCTCCCATAGGCTGACCCATCATGCCTTGGAAATATGATACTACTGAATCTGGAAATGCCATGTCCTTAGCTTTATCATATATGTTTTCTGGAGTCAAATCATTTTGCACCATAAATATAGCCATATCTCCTACAACCTTAGAAGTTGGAGTTACCTTTACAATATCTCCTAACATTTCATTTACAACTTTATACATTTCTTTTACATCTTCAAATCTATGACCTAATCCAAAGCTCTCTACCTGTGGCTTAAGGTTAGAATATTGGCCACCTGGAATTTCATATTTATATATCTCTGCAGTTCCTGATTTTAATCCAGATTCAAATTGATTGTATATTG
Organism: uncultured Tissierella sp.; assembly: GCA_964390085.1. Taxonomy (GTDB): domain Bacteria; phylum Bacillota; class Clostridia; order Tissierellales; family Tissierellaceae; genus Tissierella. Next base: position 82 of record CAYMGW010000128.1, on the reverse strand, counting down.
GCCTTATGGTACCCCAGTAATCAGAAATAACCTGTAAATCATCTAAATTTAGACCTGTGTTTCTATCTGTATATTCTAAAGC
>CAYMGW010000127.1:0-6751 GCA_964390085.1 uncultured Tissierella sp. | reverse complement strand
ATATGAAAATTGGATGATTAAAATAGAAATGGCTAATAAGGCTGAATTAGAAGAATTAATGACAAGTGAGGACTATGAAAAGTTTTTAGCTGAGGAGGAATAAAATATGTTTCCATATATCCCAACCACTCACGAAGACGAGCAGGAAATGCTGAAGTCCATAGGACTTAATTCTTTAGATGATCTATTTAGCGATATTCCTCAGGAAATGCGATTAAATAGAGAGTTAAATTTGCCTAAAGCAAAGAGTGAACTTGAAGTTAGTTCATATTTAAAAGAATTAGCAGAAAAGAACTGCTCCCTTAGTGAAATGCCTTGTTTCCTTGGTGCTGGTGCATATGATCATTATATACCTTCAATAATTAACCATATTATTTCAAGGTCAGAGTTTTATACATCATATACACCATATCAACCAGAAATAAGCCAAGGAACATTACAATATATATTTGAATTCCAAACACTTATATGTAATTTAACTGGAATGGATGTTGCAAATGCATCATTATATGATGGCGGAACTGCTATTACTGAAGCTGCTTTAATGGCTGCAGCATCTTCAAAAAAAGATGAAATTATAGTTTCAAAGACAGTAAGACCTGAATCAATTCAAGTTCTAAAGACTTATGCACATATGCAAGGTCTAAAGGTTGTTGAAGTAGATATGAAAGATGGAGTTACTGACTTAGAGAAGCTAGAAGGACTAGTAAGTGATAATACTGCAGCAGTTATAGTTCAAAGTCCAAACTTCTTTGGTATAATTGAGGACTTAAAGGCTACAGGAGAAATAGCTCATAAAGGTAAAAAGACTAGTTTCATAGCTTCTGTTGATCCAATATCTCTTGCTATTCTAAAGAAACCTGGTGAATTAGGTGTTGACGTAGTAGTAGGAGAGGCTCAAGGTATGGGTATACCAGTATCCTTTGGTGGACCATATCTAGGATTTATAGCTGCCAAATCTGGATACATGAGAAAATTACCTGGTAGAATAGTAGGACAGACAGAAGACAAAAATGGTAAAAGATCTTTTGTTCTAACACTTACAGCTAGAGAACAACATATAAGAAGAGAAAAAGCTACTTCTAATATTTGTTCTAACCAAGGATTAAATGTATTAGCAGCAACTATTTATATGGTAACTCTAGGAAAAGAAGGGCTAAAAGAAGTTGCTCTACAAAGTACAAAAAAAGCTCACTATGCTTATGAACAACTTACAAAATCAGGTAAATATAAGCCAGCTTTTGATAAGCCATTCTTTAAGGAATTTGCTATTACATCTGATATAGATGCTGATAAGATAAATGAAGAGTTATTAAAAGAAAAAATAGTAGGTGGATATCACCTAGGTAAAGATTATCCCCAATTAGAAAATGCTGTCCTATATGCAGTAACAGAAAAGAGGACTAAAGAAGAAATAGATAAATTGAGTAGTGTATTGGAGGGGATAAAATGAGAAAATATGATAAACTAATATTCGAATTATCTAAGCCAGGAAGAAAAGCATATAATCTTCCAGCCCTAGATGTAGAAGATAAGGACATAAATAATTTTATTCCAGAAGAATTTTTATCTGATTCTGAACTCAATTTTCCAGAATTATCTGAAGTTGATGTAATCAGACACTATACAAATCTATCAAATAAAAATTATGGTCTAGATACTGGATTCTATCCATTGGGTTCATGTACGATGAAATACAATCCAAAGATCAACGAGGATACAGCAAGATATGATGGATTTGCAAACATTCATCCATATCAATCAGAATGTTGTACTCAAGGTGCACTACAATTAATGTATGAATTAGACAAATCATTGGCTGAAATAGCAGGTATGGATAAAATGAGCTTGCAACCGGCAGCTGGTGCTCATGGTGAGTTAACTGGTGTCATGGTTATCAAAGCATACCATGAAAAGAATGGAGATTTTAAGAGAGATAAAATCATAGTTCCAGACTCAGCTCATGGTACTAACCCAGCTACAGCAGCAATGGCTGGATATAAAATAGTAGAAGTTAAATCAACTAAAGAAGGATTAGTAGATTTAGAAGCACTTAAGGCAGTAGTTGGAGATGATACAGCAGGACTAATGCTTACAAATCCAAATACCCTTGGTATATTTGATAAGCATATCAAGGAAATAGCTGAGATTGTACACGATGCTGGTGGACAATTATACTATGATGGGGCTAATGCTAATGCTATTCTTGGTCACGCAAGACCTGGAGATATGGGATTTGACGTAGTTCACTTCAATCTTCATAAAACATTCTCAACACCTCATGGTGGTGGAGGACCAGGCTCTGCACCAATAGGAGTTAAAAAGCATCTTGAAGAATTCTTACCAGTTCCAGTGGTACAAAAAGATGGAGATAGATACTATCTAGACTACAATGTTCCACATACAATGGGTAAGGTTAAAGATTTCTTTGGACACTTTGGCATATTAGTTAGAGCGTATACCTACATCCTAACAATGGGCAGCGATGGATTAAAGAAAGCTAGTGAAATAGCTGTGTTAAATGCTAACTATATGGCTAGCAAGTTAAAAGAACATTACTATTTACCAATAGATACAATATTCAAGCATGAATTTGTATTAGGTGGATTAAAGGATACATTATCAGAAGTAACTACATTGGATATAGCTAAGAGATTACTCGACAAAGGCTATCATCCACCAACAGTTTACTTCCCATTAATCATCAACCAAGCAATCATGATTGAACCAACAGAAACTGAATCTAAAGAAACACTTGATGAATTCATTGACGCTATGATTGAAATTTCTAAAGAGGCAAGCGAAAATCCACAAATGTTAAAGGATGCACCTCTAAACACTATAGTAAGTAGACCTGATGAAACAAAGGCAGCAAGAAATCCTGTGCTTAAATACGAAGGGTAGGTGTACCATTTGACTAAAACTATTGCAGTTATAGGAGCTGGTCCAGGAGGCTATGTAGCGGCAATAAGAGGAGCTCAACTTGGTGCAAATATAATCTTAATAGAAAATAGAGAAGTAGGGGGTACATGCCTTAACCGAGGCTGTATCCCTACTAAAACATATTTTAGAAATGCAGAGATTATGTCCAATTTTAGAAGAGCCGCTGAATTTGGAATTACAGCAGGGGAATTTAAAATGGATGGTAAAGCACTACAAGAGAGAAAAAATAAGGTTGTAAGTACCTTAGTAGGAGGTATTGAACAGCTTATATCTTCTTATAAAAACATAGAATTTTTGCAAGGCACAGCTACTATAAAAGATAAAAATACTGTTTCTGTAGATTTAAAAGATGGAGGTAAAAAGGAAGTTACTGTAGATAATATAGTTATTGCTACAGGTTCTAAACCTCAGATGACTGAAACAAAAGGGGTAGATTTAGAAGGTGTAATCACATCTGATGAGCTTCTAGAAATGGATGAAATTCCAGAAACTCTAATTGTAGTAGGTGGAGGAGTAATAGGTTTAGAGTTTGCAAGTATTTATCAAGAACTAGGGTCTCATGTAATCCTTTTAGCATCTAGGATTTTGAAAGATGCAGATAAAGAGATTTCAAGAAGACTAGTGCCAATTCTTAAAAAACAAGGAATTGAAACATATGTTGATATTAGAGCTAAGGAAATCACCAAAGAGGGAGATAAACTTAGAGTTTTAGCTAAATATAAAGAAAAAGACGAAGAAATAGAAGTAATAGGCGATAAAGTACTTATAGCATCAGGAAGAGGTCCTGTAATAGAAGGATTAAATCTTGATGAATTAGGAATTAAATATGATAATAAAGGCATCTTTGTAAATCGAGAGTATGAGACAAATATTCCTGGAATATATGCTATAGGAGATGTAAATAGGGGAGTTCAGTTAGCTCACGTAGCATCTGCTCAAGGCGTATATGTAATGGAAAAAGTAATGGGTCATACGCCAGATATCAATCTAGATATATGGCCAAACTGTGTATTTACAATGACTGAAGTAGCTCATGTAGGTTATACTGAAGAAGAACTTAAGGAAAAAGGAATACCTTATAAAGCTAGTAAATTTATGTTTGCAGCCAATGGTAAGGCCTTATCTTTAGGAGAAGGAGAAGGTATAATAAAAATACTTGCTGGAGATGAAGATAAAAAAGTTCTAGGAGTTCATATACTAGGGCCACATGCAAATGATTTGATACATGAAGGTGCATTGGCTATATCTAATGGTTTAGATATACATAGTATAATGAGAACAATCCATGCTCATCCTACTCTTTCAGAAGCATTTTTTGAAGCTACATTAGGCTTAGAAGCTCAAGCCATTCATATAGCACCACCAAGAAAAAGAAGATAGCAAAAAGACAGGGGGCGCCCAATAGTCAGGACACAGGCGTTTCTCCTGTCTTTTTTGAGAATATAAATAGGGGGTAATCATGAATAAAAAAGTAAAAATTATCATCTTAAGTTTAATGCTAATAGCATTCTTCACACTAGGTTTTATGGTAAAAGATAGTAGTGAAGGTATTCTTTTTGATGTAAATATAATGGAATATATCCACAATAATACTAGCCCAATAATATTATCTCTAATGAAATTTATATCCTTCATAGGGTCAGAAAGATTTTTATTTCCTGCAGTGACTATGACCATTGCTTATACTTTAGTTAAAAAAAGATATTATATATCAAAGTTATTACTACTATCAACTTTAGGATCCTATTTATTAAATTATTTATTAAAGCAAATCTTTCATAGAACAAGACCAATAGAGTATTTTTTGGTGAATCAAGGAGGATTATCATTTCCAAGTGGACATTCTATGGTTACAATGACCTTTTATTCTACATTAGCATTTCTATTAGCGAAAAAAGTAGAGGATAGTAGAAAAAAAAGATTAATACACATAATAGCATTTGTCATGATATGTCTAATGGGAATCAGTAGAATTTATTTAGGTGTACATTGGCCAACAGATGTAATAGGCGGATATTTGGCTGGTTATATATTTTATTATCTAGCTGTTACATTAGTGACAGAATAAATCCATATTATTGACAAATTATGTAAAGCTATATATAATAATTAAATATAAAGAAAATTACTCTTAACTAATAAGGTTAAGAGCTTTTTTGTATGAAAAGTTAAATGCAAATGATTTGCATTAGCAAGAGAATAGATATTTACAACAAGGAGGAATTATGATGAAACTAAAAAAAATTCGCAAACTACTAATGCTTTATTTTGTGATAACGTTGGTTTCGGGATGTAGTAGTAATATAAGCCAAAGCTCAATAAACGATGGTAAAATTAAAGTTGTAGCTACCTTATTTCCGCAATATGATTTTGTTAGAGAAATTGGTAAAGAAAAAGTAGATGTTAGTTTATTATTACCACCAGGTATAGAAGCTCATTCTTATGAGCCAACTCCACAAGATATCATAAAGATAAAAAAATCTAATTTATTTATTTATACTAACGAATATATGGAGCCTTGGGCATTAAAAATGGCTGATACTATTAAAAGTGGTGATTTAATAATAGTTGATGCAAGTAAGGATATAACTTTATATGAAGACCATGGGGACCACGAAGAAGATGAAGGGCATGAAGACCATGCTCATGGAGGAAAAGATCCTCATATATGGTTAGACCCAGTATATGCACAAAAGATGGTAGACAATATATTAGATGGGTTAATAAAAGTAGATAAAGACAACGAAGACTATTATAGAGAAAATGCCGAAGAATATAAAAAACAATTACAGCTGTTAGATGAAAATTTTACAGATACCTTTAATAAAACTAAATCAAACAAGATAATATATGGTGGACATTTTGCTTTTGGATATTTTGCAAAACGATATAATCTAGAATATATTTCTCCATATAAAGGCTTTTCTCCAGATGCAGAACCAACACCTAAAATGATAATGGAATTAATTAGAAATATAGAAGATGCTGGGGTTAAAGCTGTGTACCATGAGGAATTAATAGATCCTAAGGTGGCTAGGATATTGTCAAACGCAACAGGAGCAAAAATGTTATTATTGCACGGTGCACATAACTTGTCTAAGGAAGAGATAGAATCCAATATAACATATATAGATATAATGAAAGGAAATATGGAAAGATTAAAAGAAGGTCTTGGTTATGAAGAATAAAATTTTAGGAGTAGAAGATTTAACATTAAAATATGGAAAGATTGAGGCAGTAAAAAACATTAGTTTTACCCTAGAAGAAGGTGATTATTTAGGAATTGTTGGGCCAAATGGTTCAGGTAAAACAACATTACTAAATGCAATCTTAGGACTTATTGAGCCTACAAATGGAAAGATTGATTTTAATCAAGGAAGCCAATTAGGATACCTTCCTCAGAAGGCTATTAAAAATGATAAATTATTTCCCGCAAAAGTAAAAGAAATAGTTGGCACTGGTCTATTGTCACAGAAAAAGATGTTTAAGTTTTATTCTGAAGAAGATTATAAAAAAGTAGATGAAATCCTAAAAAAACTAAATATATATGATTTGAAATATAAAAAGATAGGAGAATTATCTGGTGGTCAGAGCCAAAGAGTTTTTTTAGCACGTGCCATGGTTTCTTCACCAAAAATATTAGTACTTGATGAACCTACTAATTACTTGGATATAAATACTAAAGAGGAGCTTTATAAAATTCTTAAGGAGCTAAATAAAGAAGATAATGTAACTATTATAGTAGTATCTCACGATTTAAAAACAATAGGGAGCTATATAAATAAAATATTATATCTAGAAACAGAAC
>CAYMGW010000126.1:4554-6805 GCA_964390085.1 uncultured Tissierella sp. | reverse complement strand
AAATATCAATCTTTTTATATCCCAATGACTTCATCTCTTCTATAAAAGTATTTGGAGAAATTTTAGTCTCTTCACTGAGTATTTCTATGTCTGAATAATCTGACATATCCGTTTCTTTTTCATTAATTTTACTAATATTTTTCGGATTTAATTTTTTACTCATTAATTGATAACCAAATATAAAACTTATTAAAAACAAGGTTAAAGAAAAAAAGAAAATAGGTAAAATTCTATCTTTTTTCATAAATATCCCTCCAGATTACTATCTAGAGGGATATTCTATCCATTTTATGAATTTTTATACATTAATGCATTATTTAGTAACTTCACCAATTTTAAATCCTGCTGATTGAATTTTATCAACTAATCTATCTACATCTTCCGTATCAACTCTGAGTATAACTTGGATTAAATCTAATACCTTTGGGTCCATAATAGCAAAATTTATTATATTTACATTTTCTTTTCTAATAACATCTGTAAGTCTTGCTAATTGTCCTGGTAAATCGAACATATTTACCACAATTCTTGTTCCCTTATCTATTCCAAAGATTTCCGAAAACGCATTAAATATTGCAAAATGAGTTAATATACCTACAAACTTATTATTAGAGCTAAAAACTGGTAAAAACGGTGTTCTAAATTCTTTTAAAAGATAAGAAGCCTTTTCAATTCTTTCATTTGCAGAAATTGATTCATATTTATCGTTATATATATCTTTGACTTTAGTATTATTTAAGTATTCTTCTTTGTCGGATTTCCCAGATTCTAAATAATTTCTATAAATAGCTTCTTTCATTAGGATTCCCCTAAATTCATCGCCATCTATAACTGGCAATGATAGGAAATCCCCTTTCTTTATTTTTTCAAGAGCACTACCTAAACTTTCCTCTAATTCAACTGTAGTCAACTTTTCTTTTGATAACATATGATTTCTAATAAACATCTAAGCTCCCCCTTTTACTATTATCTATATCTCTTTAATACTCTATCATTTAGCCCATACCAGTAGGCTTCTTTATAGAGTTTTAAACCATCCTTAAGCACTACCTTTACTATTTCCTTATAAATGCCATTTAGTTCATCTAAAGTTAATAAACCATCATCTTCCTTAATACTATACATTTTGGAATCGTATTCTATTGTTAGTTGTTTATCTAGATGTTTATTTAAACTAAAAACTTTACCTTTTAATAGTTTATTACAATAGTCTCTGATAGTATTATATAGATATTTATTTTGCTTTTCATTTTCTTGAATTTCTTCAGCAATCAGAGCTTTAATATCAGATACCTGTTTTATTTTATTATCAAAATGAAACAAATATTTACTTTTATATAGCTGGTCTAGAGGTACATTTTTTACTGTTATTTTCTCTAAGATATTTACCCAACAATTATTAAAATAACCATGTTTGTATCCTTCTAGATAAATAAATAATTCTAATCGATTAATATCTTCGTGGATTAGTTGTCCAAGATTTAAAGACATAAAATGATTACCCTTACTTTGTTTAAGAAATTTACTAATATGTTTTTTAAGATGGTATACGGACACATATTTAGGGCAGATGTTTGTGATGTTTTCTTCTAAATCATATAGATTAAGGAGGATATGTATGCAATTGATATCATTTTTGTAAAGAAATTTATATATTAATCCATCATAAATACTGCATATATCATTATTTGCTATTGCCACATCAATACCTCCTTTTTATCAATTGTTGACAATCATTAGACGTATTAAACATTTTTACTATAAAATTTTAAAGGACAGTAAAGACTATTATACTACATAATTCTTCAAAATTGTTTAAGAATATATAATAGTTTTCTTACAAAAACTTAATATTTTTAATAAAAAAGTCTTCTATTAAAACATTATAAGGTAGCCTTTTTTGAAACCCATTTACGGAAATTTCTTTGTAATAAGTCAAAATTAAGTGAGAACTTTTCTATGGGTTATAAAAATTTATATAGCTAATTAGGCCTTCGAGTTAAAATTTCTATGATTTCATCATATGAACTACCTGGTTTAAATTTATATCTCCCAGTAACAATTTTTTTATCTAGTTTCTTTCCTTTCACAAATAAGATAAATTCATCTATATCTTCTATTAAACTTGCATTATGAAGTTTTTTAGCAACTCTAGTCAAACTTGAACCACTTTCCACAACAATTTCTATTTCTTCTATTTTCTCAATTTCTACATCTACTTCTGTGGTTTCTACTATTTCTTCTCCTGTTT
>CAYMGW010000126.1:1348-4544 GCA_964390085.1 uncultured Tissierella sp. | reverse complement strand
TTTTGACCAATCAATCTTGCAATTTTCCTTGTCTAATTTGTGAGCTGTTTTTATTGGATTTTTATCAATTACTTCCTCTTCTATGTTCCCTACATCTATACTTTCCTTTAAGCCTACCATCCCTAATTCCCTTGCTCTTTCTATTATTATATCATCGCTTAAATCCCTATACTCTATCTTAGGATAAAATGAATATAAAGTACTAGCCAAAATAATACCTATACCAACGCCTAGAAGTAAATATGTTATTTTAATTTTTTTATCCATAAATTTAGCTCTCCTTATATGTATAATCTAATAATAAAATTCAAAACTTAATATACCATATTCTTCATCAATAGAATATGAATAACTCTTTAAGTCTATTGATTTATAATTTTCATAAACAATATTTTCAATAATTTCATTTAATAATATATCTTCATTATTAAAATTATTTATTTTTACTAACAAATAGGACTTTCTTTTTAAAAGAATGTTTTTTATTTTATTTTCTAATTCTTCTTTTCCATTTATAATCAAATTATTATATTTAAAATAGTTATATTTTTCTCCATTTGCAGATGGATATTCTTCCTTATTCCAATTATGTGACTTTGATATTTCTTCACCATTTAAATTAAAGTAATTATATCTCAATACATTAGAGTCATCATTTGTCATAGGATCATCCCAAGTGGAATCTATATGATAATATTCATCTTCTATTTTAACTAAATTCCAAGCATGATTCTCTCCCCTTGATTTCCCTATCACTATCATTGATTCAATTCCTACACCATCTAATAAGTATTTCATAGCCTTAGCATATCCTTCACATACACCACGACCTAATGCTAATATCCCATAGCTAGAATATGATTCAGCGGGAAATAGTCCATCTTCTAATAATCTATCATCATATTTGCTGTTATTTATAATATAATCATGTATAGTTAATACTTTTTCATAATCGGACATCTCTGGCGATATGCAGTTGGATATAAAATCTGCTCTTATTTCTTTTATTTTATTTTGATGTTCTTTTATTTCTTCCTTAGGCTTTGAATAAAATAGAGTTAGATTTCCAAGTTGATATTCAGCAGCTTTATAATACATTACCTCAGGATTCTCATTGGATATTTCCTCTAAAGTATTAAATACTTCCTTGGGGTCTTTAAATAAAAATATATTTTTAAGATTTATTCTTTCTTTACCTTCTAATAACCCTTTTTCAAGTTCTAAATAAAGTTTAGATTTCGTACTGATTTCTACTGACTTTTCATTTCTACTTACTATTAAACTATTTTGTAATGGAAGACTGCGTATGTTATTTTTTGAAAAGAAATATAAAAAAACAATTATGATTATGATACATTCAGTTAAAAAAATTTTTACTAATTTCTTTCTCATAATTTCACTCCTTAATATCTTCACTAATAGTATATAATAAAATTTATAATACTCCAACTAAAATGATGTCCCTAAAATGCAAAAACAAACCTTTTAAATAAAAATTTAAAAGGTTTGTTTTGAATAAAATATTTAAAATTTAAAACTCTAAAGCAAAATGGCCAGCTATCTCATCGGAGAATACTGCAATAGTATCTAAAATAAAATATGATATTTTTAAGTTTAGACTTAATGCAAAATTTAAATCATTTTTAAATCCAGTCTGCAATGAATATTCTTCTACTACTTTATTTATATATTCTTTTATTGTGTTTTTTAATTTAGTTGTAGGAATATCGTATATATCCAAATCATTAATATTTATTACATTCTTTTTGAAACTATGTGTTGTTGCAAAATCATTTAATTGTGATTCATATTTTATATGCTTTATCATACTATCTGTAAATGTCCATCTACTAGCATGAGGAAGGCACACATAATCGCTTAAATAATGAGAAATTATTCCTATTTTCTTACTTAATATTTTTATTGTTAATGGATCAAGTATTTTATTAAATTCTAAGTACCTACTAATAAATATAACCTTCATAATCTCCTTAGCTATAAAGTTCAAACTTTCATCTTTATAATGCCTAATAAACTTATATTGAGGTAGTATATCGGGACTAACGGATCCCCATAACAGTTTTTCTTTATCCAATTTTAATCCATATATATCAAATACATTATCATATATTTTCGATGCAATAATTTTATGAGAATCTGAGAATATTTTAAACACCCCTTTGTAAAAATTTACGTCTTACTTATACTATAATAATTAAAAAATAAAGTCAACATAAAATATATTTCAAAATTGTAATAATTTCTCTGCTAGATAATTATTATACAATAAAAAATCATCCTTATTAAAAAGAACAAAGGTAATGTCTAAATCAAATTTTTCTTTATCTATGAAATCCATAACCGATTTTATTACTATTTTCATAGCATCTCCAATGGGATATCCATATGCTCCAGTTGATATAGATGGAAAAGCAATTGTTTTAATATTGTATTCTTTTGCAAGGATTAATGAATTATAATAGGCATTATATAACAATCTTTCTTCTCCTACTCTTCCGTCTTTATATATTGGACCTACGGTGTGTATTACATATTTACTTGGGAGATTTCCGGCTGTAGTTATTCTAGCTTCGCCAGTAGGACACCCACCTATCTTCTTACATTGCTCTAAAATTATTTTTCCTCCAACTCTATGAATAGCACCATCAACTCCTCCACCTCCCAATAAAGTGTTGTTAGCAGCATTTACTACTGCATCTGCCTCTATTGTCGTTATATCCCCTAGCATAGTATTGATCTGTACATTTTTATATCTAAACATAAAATCACTCCTATAAATTAAGTAATAAACATCATTTGATATTTGCATATTAATTTAATACTTTATCTAAACTATTCCAAACATTAGCAGTCTCAAAACCTTTTCTCCAAGAAGCTATACCAGCCAATCCATATTTGTGAACCAATGATGCTTTCATTTCTAAAGATTTTGTATCTTCTAACCATATTTTATATAAGGTATTATCCTTTTTTATTTCTCCATAATATTGTAAAGAATTATCATCCCAAACTAAGTCAATATCATTTTCTGCTATAAATTTATTAGCTGCTTCCATTGACAATGCTTGAGAAGATACCTTTCCATCCTTTTCTAACCATAATCTCGTATAAAATGGGACTCCTAAAACTAGCTTGTTTTGTGGAATATACTCCAGTACCCCTAATATACTCCTTT
>CAYMGW010000126.1:0-1338 GCA_964390085.1 uncultured Tissierella sp. | reverse complement strand
TGGATACTCTTTTCAACCCAATAATATTCTGCAACTGAGCCAGCAATAGGGCTACTAGACCAATGCTGATCATATGCCATTAGAATCATGTAATCAACAGCTTCTGAAAGTCTTTTCCTATCATAACATAAAGACCAATTCTCAGATGTAGATATTCCTGTTACATCCATAGATATACTCATGCCTGCTTCTTTAAATACTGGGTATAATTCCCTAAGAAATTGAGTAAGAAAATCTCTGGTTTTTAAATGTACATTTTCAAAATCAATATTTATACCTTGAAATCCATATTCTTTATATAATTCTAATATATCTATTATTAATCTTTCCCTTATACTACTTTTGGACAGCAATTCATGAGTCAAATCCGGATCAAAATTATTATTAATTAGTGGCCAAATTTCATATCCTAACTCATTATATTTTTTTACATATTCTATATTTCCTTTATCAAGTATATTTCCTTCATTATCAGTGATGGAAAACCAGGTAGGTGATATTATATTTACTCCTGGAATTGTAGTTATTCCCTCTGTGTTTTGTACCTTCCTATAAGTATAGTCCCATGTAAGATTTATATTTTCTTTACCAAGAGATTGAATATTTTCTTCAGTAGGAATTTCTACCTTAAATAGCTCCTTAGTATAATTTATTTTCAAATATTTTTTTTCAATATATCCTGGTATCCCATCAAGAGTTCTTACTTTGTACCAAGATTCATACTCCGCATAAACATTTAAAATAGTACCTATAGAAATATCTTTTAACACAATAGGCGATTTTATATCCAAGTTGCTCCTTATTACAGCATCCCCTGCAATAACTTCTCCCTTTAAATAATAAATGTCTTTATAATCCAGAACAACTGCATTTGTATGCTCAAAATAACTGATTTCTACATTATAGTTTTTCAAAATTATATCTATGGGAATATATATCTTTTCATTAAATTTCTTTATGACATTTTCAATAATAAATTCTTTATTATTAACACTTGCAATATTGCTATCTAATTGATATCTAAGAACTTTTTCTTTATCAGTAATTATCAATGTCTCTTCTGCTTCATCATAAAATATATCTGTATCTATAAAATATTCAATGGTTGAAAGAGAAAAATATAATCTGTCTTCATAAAAAATAACAGCATCTTCAGCCTCTACCTCCTGCTCCTCAACAATTAAATATAAATCATCAGAATATGAGATTACTTCCTGGCTAGGACTTATATGTTTGTAATAAATAAATCCACCTATGCTTCCTACTATAATTAATATTAAGAGCACTAGAAAAACATACTTTTTCACTTTATCTCCCCCCTCATTTGAGTAAAACAAT
>CAYMGW010000125.1:0-6837 GCA_964390085.1 uncultured Tissierella sp. | reverse complement strand
TATAATAATTTATTTGTTTGACAAAAAAAGAATTCTATGATATAATTCATCCATGAGTGTCCCAAACACTTCTTCTGCCCTCGACTATCGGGGAGCAATTAATGGAAGGTGGTTTGCTATATTGGAAAAAGATATATTGATTAGAATTCGTAAGGACATCGAAAAATGTATTGGCAAAAATGTAATACTAAGAGCAAATAAGGGTAGAAAAAAGACTATAGTTAGAGAAGGAATATTGGAAGCATCATACCCTAACCTATTTGTTGTGAGGATTTGTAATGAATATGATAGTAGTAGAAAAGTATCATATACCTACACAGATATATTGACAGGAACTGTTGAAGTAACCGTTTGCTCGCAAGCACAACCGCAGACTAAAATATCTTAAAAAAATAACTGTACAATTAATGTACAGTTATTTTTATGTCTTTATTCATTATTTAGGACATTTACGCATATATATCTTCATAGGATAGTTATAGGAAATAATTAGGGGGGATATTATGACTGTTGAGTTAATAAAAGATGTCTTACGGATTGAAGAACTAAGAGGAAAAGAAGATACACAAGCCTTAGTAGAGACGGAAGTTTATTTAAATCCATCGAAAGCAGATCTAGGAAAAGTACTTTGGACAGATGGGGTAGTGGAAGTACTTAGTACCAAGGTAATAAGAGATAGGCTAGTAGTATCTGGAGTAGTAAAATTTAAGGTGGTTTATAAATCACAAGAAGAAGAGAATAATATCTATACAATAGATGCCAATGCAGATTTTAGAGAAGAAATAGAAATACAAGGTATCACAGAGGATATGTCAGCAACAGTAAGCTCAAATATTGAATATATAGAAGAAGAAATCCTTGATGAAAGAAAATTATCCTTAAAGGCCTTGGTTAGTCTAGAAGGAAAGGTAGAAGAGGTAAATAGTATAGAGATAATCAAAGATATTAGCGAAAAACAAAATCTACAAACACTAAAAGAAACCATTAAATACAAAGAAATTTATGGTAGAGAAACATCATATGCCATAGTAAAGGAAGCCTTTGAAATAGGAGAGGAAAAGCCAGCTATAGAAGAGATATTAAAAATGTCTATTCAGGCCTATGAGCAGGAAGCCACAGTAGTAGAAGATAGAATAATAGTATCTGGGATGGTAAATGCTAGACTGGTTTACTATGGAGAAAATAAAATTTCCACAGTAGAAGAAGAAATACCCTTTAATCATTTTCTAGAAATACCTGGAGCATTGGCCGAATCACAGGAGGAACTTATTATAGAAGTTGTAGAGGGAACCTATGAAGTATTAGAAAATGAGGTCGGAGAGCTTAAAATATTAGATATAGAGGCAAAGCTTAGAATATCTGGTGTTGCCTTCTTAGAGAATGAAAAAGCTCTAATAGTAGATGCATATTCAACTAAGGAAAAAATTAAAGTACAAACGGAAGAGCTCAATTTAGTTGAAAATATAAAAAATATAATTCACAGAGAAAATATATTAAAAGATTTACCAGAATATAAAATTAGAGAGTTATATCATATATCTGGACACCCAACTATTATAGATAGTAGATTTGTAGATGATGAATTAATAGTAGAAGGAATTCTTTCTTTACATGGAATTTACCTAGATGACGAGACTGAGGAAATCAATAGATTAAGTGAAGAAATTCCATATAAGTATTATTTACCTATGGAAGAAAAAGCTTTAGATCCATGGGTAGATATAAGTCTAGATTTAGAATCCATTAAAACAAATATGTCAAAAGATATATTTGTTATAGAAGCAGCCATAAAGCATAAGATTAAAATCAACAGAAATAGACTATTATCTGTAATAAAATCATTAGAAGAAACGGGAGAATTAATAGATAAGAAGAATCGCCCTAGTATAACTATCTATATAGTACAAAGAAATGATATATTATGGGATATAGCTAAAAGATATAATACGACCATAGAAGAAATATTGCAGGCAAATGAAAATTTAAGTCCAAACAATATAATGCCTGGGGAGAAGATAATAATTGAAAAAACAGTGGATATATCTTTTTAAACTTCTGCTTTATAATGCCGCAGGAACTATGGTATAATGAATAAGTAAATTTTCACAAGGGAGAAGTTTAAATGAAAGAAATCGTAATGGAGTCCTACGGTAAAATTAATCTAGGCCTAGATGTATTATATAAAAGAGAGGACAATTATCACGAAATAAACACTATAATGCAACAAATAAGCCTTAGTGATACATTGATTATGAGAGAAATAAAGGAAGGTATAGAATTAGATTGTAATAATAAGGAGCTGCCATTAGATTCCACAAACTTAGTATATCATGCTTGGAAAAAGATGCAGGAAAAGACTGGTATAAATAGAGGAATCCAAATAAATATACATAAGAGGATTCCAATAGCAGCTGGATTAGCAGGAGGCAGCTCAAATGCAGCAGCCGTTTTAAAGGGACTCAATGAGCTTTGGAATGTAGGTTTAAGTGAAAAAGAATTAAGAGAAATAGGAGTTGGAATTGGTGCAGATGTACCCTACTGTATTATGGGTGGAACTGCATTAGCAGAGGGCATAGGAGAGAAGCTAACAAAGCTAAGGCCATTTAGAGGTAAGAATTTGCTCCTAATCAATCCTGGCATAGGCGTTTCAACTACTGAGGTATATAATAGCTTGAGGCTAGAAAAACAGCCTAGGATGGATATAAAAAGAATAATATCCTCTATAGAAAAAGATGATATAAAATCTGTGGCAGAGAGTATAACAAATATAATGGAAGAAGTAGTTATAGAAAGAAATCCTATTATATCTGAAATAAAAAAGGATATGCTAAAGTATGGAGCCTTAGGTTCATTGATGAGTGGTAGTGGTCCAACGGTATTTGGACTATTTGATGACTTGGCTCAACTTGAACTTTCTGAGAAAATTTTAAAAGAAAAGTATGCCAAGGGGACGGTTCTTTTGGCAAAGACAATTTAATCTAAGACGTATATATTACCCATCTTTTGTAAACTATATTAGTTACAGGAGGTGGGTTTTTTGTTTAATAAATTATTATCTATATTAAAAGGAATTATTGATTATTATACTATTTTAATGATAATTGCTGTAGGATTATTTACTTTATTGATTGATAGCAAAGAATATAAACAAAAAGGATATATAAGAGAATTAAGGATTGTAAAGATTATATCTTATTCTTATATGGTTATAGGTGGGTTAATGTTTATTCTACTACTTTTGATGTAAGGAGATAATATATGGAAATACTACTAAAAGATATAAATAAAAATGAAGAAGAGCTAAAAAAACTGTTCGCTGACTGTGATGATGTAGTTTTTAGAAGAATAGAAGTAGGTGATGTATATAGAGTAATGATGACTTTAGTATATATAGATGGACTAGTAAACAAAGAATATATTGCAGAACATGCCATATACTCTTTATTTATAGAAGAAGAGATAAAATCCTTTTCACTACAAGGCTTCAAGACTCCTTTAATAGATATAATTTCAAAAGAAGCTTTATCAACCATAGATATAAAAGAGGAATTTCGTATAGATAATATAACTAATTCAATACTCTCTGGTGACACCGTAATTTTAATCGATAAATTGGATAAATGCTTGGTATTTGACTCAAAAGGCTGGCCATCGAGAAGCATTAGTGAACCACAAACAGAAACAGTAGTTAGAGGCCCAAGGGATGGATTTACTGAATCCGTAAAGGCAAATATGACCTTAGTTAGAAGAAGAATAAAGGATATTAATTTGAAAATAAAAATGCAAACTGTAGGTAGGAGATCTCAGACTAATGTTGCAGTAATGTATATAGAGGATATAGTAGATAAAGCTTTAGTTCAACAGGTCAATGAGAGGCTAAGGTCTGTAGACATAGACGCTATATTAGACAGCTCTATGTTGGAGAATCTAATAGAGGACAATTATTTATCTGCATTTCCACAAATAGAAAATACAGAGAGACCAGATTCTGTTGCAGCAGCACTCTATGAAGGACGAGTAGCTATTATAGTAGATAACTCACCTTTTGTATTAATAGTACCTGCCACAGTAGGTACGCTTTTGCAATCATCTGAAGATTATTATACAAGATGGACAGAAGCCCAAGGAGTTAGGATATTAAGGCTATTATCATTAGCCCTATCTATATTATCTCCTGCTTTATATGTGTCTTTTATTTCATATCATCCAGGGCTACTACCTACAAAGCTAACATACTATTTAGCAGCCAGTAGAATAAATGTACCTTTTCCAGCAGTTGTGGAGACATTTCTAATGGAAGTCACTATAGAACTTATAAGGGAGGCTGGTACTAGAATTTCTGGGCCTATAGGAACTACTATAGGTATAGTTGGTGGACTTATCATAGGTCAGGCTGCAGTAGAAGCAGGGATAGTAAGCGCTATTTTGATAATTATAGTAGCTATAACTACTATATCTTCCTTCGCTATACCTAGCTATGAGTTCGCAGCAGGATTAAGGGTTTGGAGATTTATATTTATCTTTTTAGCTGCAATTTTTGGATTATATGGTGTAATACTTGGAGTCATACTTTTAGGAACACATTTGATTAAATTAAATAGCTTTGGCGTACCATTTACATCGCCATATTCTGGTTTGGGAATAGGTTCTGGTGAGTTAAAAGATACTTTAGTAAAGGCACCAATCCAAGCCTTAAAGGAGAGACCTAGCTTTACACGACCTAGGAATAAGATAAGGATGAGGAGAAGCTGGAAAGATGAGAGAAAACAATAAAATATCGAGTAAGCAAATAAGGGCATTAATAGTTTCCACAATAGTTGGAGCATCGGTTTTATCTCTGCCAAATAATATGGCTTTAGAATTAGGAAATGATGGATGGATAGGAATATTACTGTCAGGTCTATTGGCATTACCAATTATAATAATTATCAATAAACTATTTCAAATATATCCTGATAAAGATTTTTTTGAAATAGGGAGAATTGTCTTGGGGAAGTGGCTCTTTAATATATTTCTTATTTTCTTTCTATCTTATAACATAGTACTTATGTCCATTGTTTCTAGAAATCTTGCTGAAATTCTAAAAGCATTTCTCCTAGAAACTACACCAACTGAGGTAATAATAATTTCCTTTATACTTGCTACCACATATATTTCAAGATCTGAAATTCAAATAATTGGAAGAGCTGCATATCATATATATCCAGTAGTATTAGGATTTGTAATATTCTTATTACTTGTATCTTTAACCAGCGTAGATTTTACCAATATACTCCCAGTATTTCAATCGAATATGAAAAATCTACCTAAGGCAATAAGTATTAGTTTTCTCAGCTATACAGGGTATGAAATATTATTGTTCTCATTACCTTTTACTGAAGACAGGGAAAATACCATAAAACCTAGTCTCATAGGTTTCGGAATCGTAATAGCTATATATACAATATTGTTTGTACTTGCTCTTTCTCAATACGGATTACATAGTTTGCAAAGACAGACTTTTCCCATATTGTCCCTTATAAAAGAAATTGATTTGCCTGGATATTTCATTGAAAACCTAGACGGACTTGTGGTATCTGTATGGGTAATAGCTATTTTTGGAACAGTAGCTCCATTTTATTATTCATCGGGGAAAATTCTTTCAAACCTATTTAATACAAGGGATCATAGTCTATTTATTGTACCTCTTGTACCATTTATATATATAATATCTTTGATTCCACAAAACATAATTCAAATAAATAAACAATTAGTAACGCTTATGAATTATCTTGGTTTTATATCCATAGTTGTACTACCTATCATAATCTATTGTGTTGGGTTATTTAAGTCTAGGAGGTCAAGCAAATGAAGAAGCTAGTGCTAATTATTATGATAGTATTACTAATGCTAACCACAGGATGCTGGGGTATGATAGAAATTAACCAAAGATTATTTCCTTATTCCATAGGAGTAGATTTAAATGATGAAGAAGGAGAAAAATATATTATTACTATATCCTACCCTAATATAAATGCAATAGGGAAAAATGCAACTCAAAAGGATAGGATACATATAGTATCAACCATATCATCATCTGTTTTTGAAGGAAGTAATCAGCTATCCACAAGACTACCCTATCAATTTTATTTTAAGCATTTAAGAGTATTAGTATTGGGACAAGAACTTGCAAAGGATGGAAAAGCCATTCGAGAAGTTTTAGATGGTATGAATAGAGATTTTATCATAAATAAGAAGGTTAGACTACTAGTGGCAGAGGAAAAGGCTAGAGACTTACTCTTATTCATACCAAATGCTAAGAGACAAGAAGTAATAGAGGGAACCCTCAATAGTATGCTGAAAGAAGGTAAGGATACAGCTAGATTTACATCTCAAACCCTAACACAGTTTATTAGAGATACAGATGTTGGAGGTGTAGGATTGATGCCTAGAGCTTCAGTCAATGAAGAAGATATAAAGATATTTGGAGGAGCAATATTTAAAAATTATAAACATATAGGTGATATAGATGAAATACAAAATAGGGCAATATCATTGATGACAGGAAAGTTGAAAAGAGATTTGATAGATGCCCCATATAAAGATGTTACTATCTCATATTCAATTACTGGAGCAGAGATGAAAAGGAAATTAATAAGAAAAGATGGACATTTGAAAATTAAAATAGATATAGAAACAGAAGGAAGTTTACAGGAGTATATCCTACTGGATAAGCCAATTAAAAATGATATCAAAGTCTTAAATGAGATGGAAGAGGCCATAGAAAAAGTCCTTAAGAAAGAAATAGATGAGACATTAAAAATAATAAAGGATATTGCCGAACAATCCGGCAGTCCG
>CAYMGW010000124.1:462-6863 GCA_964390085.1 uncultured Tissierella sp. | reverse complement strand
ACAGAGCACCAGGATGCCAATAAAGCAAGATACTATCCAGGGGTCAAAGGAATAGATGATCATACAGTAGAATATATAGCAAAGGATATTCAAGAGTTAATGACGGTTAGAATGTTCATATTATAGTTTTTAATATAACAATACTACAAGAAATCAGACCATGATGATATAATCTAAGTAACAATATATATCTAAAGGGTGATTAAATGTCTTTTAACTCAGAAATCTATGTGAAAATGTTTACGGATATGATGTCGGAAGGCTTTATAGTAATAGATAATGATGGTAAGATACAAATCTATAATAATAAAGCTAAGGAAATATTTGGAATAAGTTATGATGGCCAAAGTAACCATGATAAGGGAAAAATTAATATTGGGGATATAGTTATCATTGGAGACAATTCTATTGGACAAGATGATGGAAAAATGGATTCCAATTCGCTAAAATTACTAGGAGTTAATAATAGTCATATAGATAAAGGAGATTCTCTAATTGTTGTTGGAGTATTTAATAAAGATGGAACAATTGCTCCAGTATTAAAAACTTTGAAGAATGGTCATAAGGAAGATAATCTAAGATTAAAGACAAACTTTTTAGAAGTAGATATAGAGGTGGAAATAAACTTTGTAAATAAAATCATATCTATTAAGGTTAGAAATGAAGAATTTTCCATGAGATATATAAATGCCATAGGACATATGGTAGTTTTAGATGGTCTTACAAAACAAGTAAAATTCTATCAATTCCATGGATATACTGCTCGTGGAGAAAGTATCAATGATATATTAAAAGGTAAAGAATATAGAGCTAAAGGGAAAAATACTGAAACATTAGATGTAATTGGCAAAAACATTTTTGAAATCCATAAATCAGATTCTATAATTCAACAGTTTTTTAATGTAGCTAAAGGAGAAGATATTAGCTATATAGATAAATTTGAAGAGATTAATGGATATCCTACTATGTGCACACTTTTGCCTGTGGAGAACCAAAAAAAGAGAATAGGCGCTGCATTAAAGGTAGAAGATATTTCAGAAATAAAAAATGTAATAATGGAAAGAGATAATGCTATTAGCCAATTAGAAAAGGCGGAGTCGCAGCTAATTGAGGAAAAAGTATTAAATAAAGCATTTCCAAATTTTGTAGGACATAGTGAGCAAATTGAATATGTAAAAAGAATGGCGCTAAAAGCTTCTAAAACTAATTCCAACGTATTGATATTAGGAGAAAGTGGGACAGGGAAGACTATTCTTGCAAAGTCTATTCATCAAAATAGCAAGCTAAAGGACAAACCTTTTATCCATGTAAACTGTGGCTCTATACCTGAAACCCTATTGGAATCTGAGCTTTTTGGATATGAAAAAGGAGCCTTTACAGGTGCACGCTCTGAAGGGAAAAAAGGATTCTTTGAAATAGCAAATGGTGGAACCATATTTCTAGATGAAATAGGAGATATATCTACAAACCTACAAGTAAAATTATTGCAAATTATTCAAGAAAAATCTTTTTATAGAGTTGGTGGCACAGAAAAGATTACAGTAAATATACGTATTATTGCTGCTACAAATAAAAATCTAGAAGAAGAAATGCTTAAGGGAAATTTTAGAGAGGATTTATATTATAGAATAAATGTATTTCCTATTTGGATACCTCCCCTAAGGGAGAGAAAACAAGATATAAATTCATTGATAGAACTTGTCCTTCCTAAAATATGTAATGAAATAGGATGCAAACCTAAAAGAATTTCTTCAGAAGCTATTAACTTGATACTAAAATATGATTGGCCTGGAAACGTAAGAGAATTAGAAAATATTTTAGAAAGAGCAGTTAATTTAGCTGAAGGAAATAATATACTTTCAAAACATATAACCATAAAATTGAATAAACAAGAAAATAGAAATGCTGATATAATTCCACTTAAGCAGCTTATAGATGAATACGAAAAATCAATTATCGAGAAGGCATTGTCTCTTTATAGGGGAGATAAGAAAAAGGCAATGGAAGCTTTAAAAATAAGTAAAACTACTTTCTATGATAAGTTAAAGAAATATAATATTGAATAAAATGCAAAGGAGGTTTTTAAGTGAAAATAAAAGAAATACAAGTAGGTCAAATATCTGTACCACTTAAAAAATCTTTTAAAACTGCACTTAGAACAGTTGATAAAATTGAAGATATTGTAGTTAAGATAACCACTGATACAGGTCATGTTGGATATGGAGAAGCTGCACCAACAGCCGTAATCACAGGAGATACAAAGGGCTCTATAAGATGTGCCATAGAAGATTATATAGCACCACAGATAATAGGATTAGAAATAGAAAATATAGAAGAAATTATGAATAGAATAGATAATTCATTACTTAAGAACACCAGCGCCAAGGCTGCTGTTGATATGGCTATATATGATTTATTTGGGCAATTCCATAAATCTCCATTATATAAGATTTTAGGAGGATATAGAAAAGAAATAATTTCAGATTTAACAATAAGTGTAAATTCTCCTGAGGAGATGGCACAAGATAGTATACAAGCTGTGAAGAGAGGTTATAAAACATTAAAGATAAAGGTTGGACTTGATTCACAAATGGATATAAAAAGGATACAAGCAATAAGAGATGCTATTGGATACAATATAGATTTGAGACTAGATGCAAATCAAGGTTGGACACCAAAAGAAGCAGTAATATTACTTAGAAAAATGGAAGATAAAGGATTTAATATAGAACTTGTTGAGCAACCAGTTCTTGCCAATGACTTAGAAGGACTAAAATATGTTACTGAAAATGTAAGTATACCTATATTAGCTGATGAATCAGTGTTTTCTCCAGCTGACGCAGTAAAAATAATTCAAAATAGAGCAGCGGATTTAATAAATATTAAACTAGCGAAAACTGGTGGTATCCATAATGCATTAAAAATATGCTCTATTGCAGAAATATATGGTGTTGAATGTATGATAGGGTGTATGCTGGAAAGCAAATTAAGCGTTAGTGCAGCAGTTCATTTAGCAGCTGCTAAAAAAATAATAACTAAGATAGATTTAGATGGCCCCGGACTATGCAAAGAAGATCCAATTCAAGGAGGACCTGAATTCCAAGATTATAAAATTACCTTAAATGATGAACCAGGCTTAGGATTTAAGAATATTAGGAATTTAATTTTTTAAAACTTTAGGTCAATGCAGTTCTAAAGTTCGGAAGAAAATCCACATTTCAGGAAAAAGACCAGAATAAAAACTATAATATCAATTAATTGATGTTAATGAAATAAGGGAAGCAACTATCACTTACAATTTGAGCTTTTTCATTGATATTACGTAAATTCGGAAAAAAATAAGTAAATTTTGCCCAAAATAATCTGATAATTCGAATAAAAAAGTCTTGTCTAAATCTTGCAAATATAGCAATGACTTTGATTATTTCTTTTAAGATAGATGCTAATTTAAGTGGCATAATATTTGCATTGTTTTAATAATGTGTTACTAAAGTTGGAATATATCTTAAGATTAAAACTATCACTTAATTAGCAATTTCATTACTTATTAGAAAGGAGGAAAATTTTACTAAGGGCTACATAAATTTTTAAAAATTAAAGGGGGATTAAGATGAAAAGGCTAATAGCTTTAATGTTGGCAATAATGATGATTTTGGTGGGGTGTTCAAAGCCAAGCACAAAGGATACTTCATCAGATGAACCGCAAAAAACGCCTGAGAAAGTAGCAGAGCCGCAGGAATACTCAACTATTTATTCAGGAGAAATTACTACTCTGAATTATTTAGTAACTGCAAGTACAAATGAGTTTGCTTTAGCAGCAAATTTTGTAGACAATTTAATAGACTATGACAGATACGGAGTTCCGATACCTAGCTTAGCAACTGATTGGAACCATTCAGATGATGGAACAGTGTGGACTCTAAATATTCGCCAAGGAGTAAAATGGCTTACTCATGATGGCAAGGAGTATGCAGAAGTTAAGGCAAAAGATTTCGTAGATGCTGCGAAGTACTTATTAGACCCTAATAATGAGTCCCAAACAGCAAATATATTGTACAGTGTAATAAAAAATGCAGAAGAGTATTATAATGGCGAAATAGATGATTTTGAACAAGTAGGGGTAAAGGCAATAGATGATTATACATTAGAATATACCCTTAGACAAAATACACCATATTTCTTATCCATGTTAAACTATATTTGCTTCTTACCTGTTAATGGAGATTTCTTAGCAGAAAAGGGAGAAATGTTTGGAACAGACAATACTAATATTTTATATAATGGTGCTTTTATAATGGAAACCTTTGAGCCACAGACTAGAAGAATCCTTGTGAAGAATAAGGAATATTGGGATAAGGACAATATATTCATAGATAAAATAAAGGAGACTTATAACCAAGAATCTGCAACATTAGCACCAGAGTTATTTTCACGTGGAGAAATTGATTATGCTGAGATACCTGCTTCTTTAGTTGAAGAGTGGATGAAGGACTCTGCTAAGAAAGATTTAATTAGACCAATTAGAACAACTTTCTACACTTATTTTTATGCATTAAATTTTGATCCTAAATTCGATGCAGAGTATGAACCAGATAACTGGAAAATTGCTGTAAATAATGTAAACTTCCGTAAATCATTGTTCCACGCATTAGATAGAAAAGCTGCAATGACAACAGCAGAGCCTTATAATCCAGAGCAAAGGTTATCAAATACTATTACTCCAAAGAGTTTTGTTGACCTAGATGGAGTAGACTATACCCAATTAGGAAGTTTAAAAGAATATGCAAATACTGATTCCTTTAATGAAGCATTGGCAAAGGAATTTAGAGATAAGGCAATGGAGGAATTAAAAGGAAAAGCAAAATTCCCAATAATAGTATATATGCCATATAACTCTGGATTAACTGAGTGGGGAAACAGAGTACAGGTTATAGAGCAGCAAATGGAGAATCTATTAGGTAAAGATTATATTGATATTCAAATAGATGCAAAACCACCTACAAACTTCTTATCAGAAGTAAGACGTTCAGGAAAATATGCATTTTTAGAATGTAACTGGGGACCTGACTATGCAGATCCTGAAACATACACAGATCCATTTACTCCTGGTGCAAATTATAACTTCCCAGAATTTGTTGAAGGTTATAATGATGACAATGGAGAAAAGACCTATACTAACTTAACAAATAAAGCCAAGGCAGAGGTTATGGACATTGGTAAACGTTATGAATTATTTGCTGAAGCAGAAGCATTTTTAATCAAAGAAGCCTTCGTTATTCCTTATGCACTAGGTGGGGGAGGATATGCAGCTGGTAAATTAAATCCATTTGAATCCCAGTATTCACCATTTGGAGTATCATCACAAAGATATAAGGGACAGCATATCATGGAAAAACCTATGAATACAGAAGAATACAAGGCTGCACTTCAAACCTGGGAAAAAGAACGTGCTGAGGCACTTAGAAACAGTAAATAAGAATTCAAGGACCTAAGGATTACTACTCAGTAATCCTTAGGTCTGAAAATTAATATACTATTAGTTTAATGAAAAGTATTTAATCTAAATACATATTCATATGGACATTTGATTTTCTTATGACTTATTATAGTTGACTTACAGAGAAGAGGGGGAAAAAAATGCTAAAGTATTCTATTAAGAGGCTATTACAATCTTTGCTTACCCTATTTATTATAGTTACCATAGTATTTCTTCTTATGCGGTTATTGCCTGAAGAAGGCTATTTTGGAGCTTCATATGAGAAACTGGATGAACAACAGAAAGAAGCTATATTAACAAGTATGGGACTCAGAGATCCTATACATAAACAATTAGTTAATTTCTATAAAAACATCTTAAAGGGTGATCTAGGCAAATCCATTACCTTCAGGCCGAAGGTACCTGTTGTAGATATAATAAAGGATAAGGTACCATATTCCCTATACTTTGGATTAGTAGCCATAGGAATATCTTTATTTGTCGGAGTGACTCTTGGTATAGCCATGGCTAGAAATAAGAATAGATTTTGGGATAAGCTTGGAACAGGATATGTTGTATTTATAAGAGCAGTGCCCGCTGCCGTATATTTTCTTTTCTTACAATTATATGTAACTGGAGTCTTCAAGATCCCAATGTTATTTGATGTAGATAAGCCTAAAACTTGGATTTTGCCAGCTATATCAATGTCTTTAGGTGGAATAGCCAGTTATGCAATGTGGATGAGAAGATATATGGTAGATGAGCTTAACAAGGACTATGTAAAATTAGCTAGAGCTAAAGGGTTAAAAAGTAAGTCCATAATGGTAAAACATGTATTTCGTAACGCATTTGTTCCCATGGCACAGTATTTACCAGCTTCCATACTATTTACAATAGCAGGCTCAATCTATATAGAATCTCTATA
>CAYMGW010000124.1:0-452 GCA_964390085.1 uncultured Tissierella sp. | reverse complement strand
TTCAATTCCAGGAATGGGAGGACTTTTGGTAGAGGTTATTAAAAGACAGGATAACACCTTAGTTCAGGCTCTTGTAATTATATATTCGTCCATAGGTATAGTAGGGCTATTTTTAGGAGATATACTCATGGCCTTATTTGATCCTCGTATAAATTTACAGAAAAAAGGGGGCGCTAGATAATGAGTAAGGGTGCAGTAGATAAACTAACAAATGCTATAAATGAAGATTTATTCCAATTTGCAGAATACAATGAAGAAGAGGCTAAACGTGGAGGATATTCAAACTATTCATATTGGCGTTCTACTTGGCAGGTTTTTATAAAAAATAAAATGGCGGTTTTTTTATTAGTTTTAATGTCTGCATTATTAGTATTTACATTGATTCAGCCTTATTTACCTAATCAAAAATCACCTACTGAAATTCATATAAATCCGGAAACAAAGCTTCCCCT
>CAYMGW010000123.1:6626-6884 GCA_964390085.1 uncultured Tissierella sp. | reverse complement strand
TCTATTCCATTTTCACCCATCTTTTTTGCAGCTTCTTCTGTATCTTCGGAGCTAAACTTAGTCTTCTCTGTCTCTAAAACTATTGGTTCAAATCCTATTTCAATAGCCTCTTCTTCACCCATATTTCCTGGATAGGTATAGATTTCTAGTTGAGCTTTGAAAGGTAATAAAACCTTTAAAGCCTTTTTCGCCTTATCTGGGGATTCAGGCACAGCTCCAAGACTTCTAGCCTTCTCTAGAACTTCTGGTCCATCCGTA
>CAYMGW010000123.1:1839-6616 GCA_964390085.1 uncultured Tissierella sp. | reverse complement strand
CGTACCCTTTAATCCTACTCTACCTCCCATACCTGCAATAGGATTAACTATAAAACCTAATTTCACAAAAACACCCCCCAAATCCAGTGAATAACTAATAACTAATAGTGAATAGCTTTTAAGCTTTTAGTTTTTCACTATTCACTTTTAACTATTCACTATCTCTTATCGCAGTTTCGCAACTCAAATCTATTTGCTCGTAAACTCGCATAGATTTGGTGCTCATTGCGTTTGACCTACATCAGCTCACTACTTTCGCTGTGTTAGGTCATAAACTACTTTTCCATCTATTATTGTAGCATAAGTCTTGCAACCTACATCTTTTAGAGGATTACCATCAAAGATTGCAATATCTGCGTCTTTTCCTACTTCTATACTTCCTATTCTATCTTGTAATCCTACTATTTCTGCTGCATTTATTGTAATAGCTTTTAATGCTTCCATTTCAGGAAGTCCTGCATTGTGTGCAAGACCTGCACATAATGGTAAGTGCTGTAAAGGTATTACTGGAGAATCTGTAATTATTGCAAATTTAACTCCTGCTTCAAATAATACCCTAGGTGTATCAAAGGATTTATTTTTTAATTCAAATTTAGATCTATTGCCAAATGTTGGCCCTACTATGGCATACTTTCCTTCCTTAGCTAATTGGTCAGCTATTAAATGACCTTCTGTACAGTGGTCTAGTGTAATATCTACATCAAATTCTTTAGCTATTCTAAGAGCTGTAAATATATCATCAGCCCTATGAGCATGAGCCTTTAAAGGAATCTCCTTTTTAAGAACTGGTATTAAAGCTTCCATCTTTATATCAAAATCAGGCATCTTTGAAGGGTCTTCAGCTCTTTCTTTCTTTTCTAGATAAGTCTTTGCTTTAAATAGAGTCTCTCTAAGTATTGCAGCTGTAGCCATTCTAGTCATAGGAGATTTACTTTGAGCATTATATACTCTTTTTGGATTTTCACCAAAAGCTATCTTCATAGCAACTGGGTTTTTTATTATCATATCATCTACTCTATTTCCATAAGTCTTTAAAGCTACAAAAGTACCGCCTATTACATTTGCACTACCTGGACCAGTTACAGCAGTAGTTACTCCACCTTGATATGCTTCTTCAAAGGAAATATCCATAGGATTGATACTATCTATTGCCCTTAACTGAGGTGTTACTGGATCTGTCATTTCATTTCCATCATCACCTTCAAATCCTATACTTTCTTCCCACATACCTAAATGACAATGAGCATCGATAAATCCTGGAGTTACCATTCTACCTTCAGCATCAATTACCTCTGCATCTAGTGGAGCAATTATATCTTTACCTACTTCTACTATCTTACCCTCTTTTATAAGGATTGAACCATTTTCTATTACATCTCCTGCCATTGTGTATATTGTACCATTTTTAATAAATATCATACAATTCCCTCCTTTTATTTCGCAACTCTAAATAATATTATATATTTTATATTTTGATTATTCAATTCTTTTTATATATTATTAAGAAGTGTATTGTAATGACGCCATATGGTTGCCCCTTTACTTCTTAATTGAAAATATACTTAAATCAAGAATTTCCCATACAATTGTTAATTGTTCTCTGTTAATTGTCAATTGACTTAAACTTCCTTCATACTTAAGGCAATTCTTCCTCTTTCCATATCTACTTCAACTATTCTTACCTTAACTATATCTCCTACTTTAACAACTTCTTTAGGGTGCTTAATGAATCTATTGGAGAGTTGAGATATATGGACTAATCCATCTTCCTTTACACCTATATCTACAAAGGCACCAAAATCTACTACATTTCTAACAGTACCATTTAAGACCATATCAGGCTTTAAATCTTCTATTTTAAGTACATCTTGTCTCAAAATAGGTTTCGGCATCTCATCTCTTGGGTCTCTACCTGGCTTTTCAAGTTCTTTGATTATATCTTCAAGGGTTGGGATACCAATATTTAATTCTTCCGATATCTTTTCTATTTCACCTTTAGTATAATCCATTTTAAGCAGCTTCTCTGCTACCTCATAGGATTCTGGATGGACTCCAGTATTATCTAGGGGATTATCTCCATCTGGAATACGTAAAAACCCTGCACATTGGACAAAAGTCTTTTCTCCTAAACCTTTTACCTTTAAGAGCTCCTTCCTGTTGGTGAACTTTCCCTTTTCCTCCCTAGCATTAACTAAGCTATTGGCAACTCTAGTAGATATTCCAGCAACATATTTAAGTAAAGATGGACTTGCAGTATTTAAATCTACTCCTACGCTATTTACACAGTCTTCTACAACTCCTGTAAGAGCTTCATCAAGCTTTCCTTGATTCAAATCATGCTGATATTGTCCTACTCCAATATGTCTTGGCTCAATCTTTACCAACTCTGCCAAGGGGTCCTGTAGTCTTCTACCAATGGACACGGCTCCCCTAATGGATACATCTAAATCTGGAAATTCTTTTATACCTACTTCTGATGCAGAATAAATAGATGCTCCTGCTTCACTAACTATAATATATGATACTTTCCTATCTATTTCTCCGATCATTTCAGCCACTACCATTTCAGTTTCCCTAGATGCTGTACCATTTCCAATGGCTATTATTTCTACATTAAATTTATCGATTAATCCCTTTAATTTTATCTTTGTTTCTTCTACTTTATTTTGAGGCTCTGTAGGATATACTGTAGTATAATCAAGCATCTTACCGGTTTCATCTACAACAGCAACCTTACATCCTGTTCTAAATCCTGGGTCTATTGCCATTGCAGTTTTCCCTTTAATTGGTGGTTGCATAAGTAATGGTTTTAAGTTTATGGCAAATACTTTTATAGCTTCATCCTCGGCTCTTTCCGTTAGATTATTTCTTATTTCTCTTTCTATTGAAGGAAATAAAAGTCTCTTATATCCATCTTCTACTGCTTTTTGTATGTAAATTGCAGTATCCTTATTTTTATCCTTTATTAATCGATCTCCTAATAACTCTATTAAATCAACACCTTCTATATTTAAGGTTACTTTTAATTTCTTATCCCTTTCTCCCCTATTTATAGCTAATATCCTATGATTTGCAATAGATTTTACTGGTTCCTTGTAATCATAGTACATTTCATATACAGTTTTTTCTTCTTTATCTACTGCCTCTGTTATTATTATTCCCTTATCATTTATAACCTTCTTAATAATTTCCCTATTGTCAGCATTATCAGATACTATTTCTGCAATAATGTCCATAGCACCAGCTAAAGCTTCCTCTTCATTATTTACTCCCTTTTCTTCATCTATAAAACTAATTACTCTATTTTTAAACTCTTCCTTATCTAAGGATTGGTCCATTATAATTTCTGCAAGAGGCTCTAAACCCTTTTCCTTGGCAATAGTAGCCCTAGTCCTTCTCTTTGGTCTAAATGGTCTATATAAATCATCAATCCTTTGTAATGTTTCTGAATCTACAATTTCTTTTCTTAATTCGTCTGTAAGCTTTCCTTGCTCATCAATTAACCTTATAACTTCTTCTTTTCTTGCTTCTAGATTTCTTAAATAAGTTAACCTATTTGATAATTCCCTTATGACAATATCCTGTAATTCTCCTGTTTGCTCTTTCCTATATCTAGCTATAAATGGTATAGTATTACCGTCATCTAATAATTCCACCGTGTTTTTTACTTGATAAGGTTTTAATTTAAACTCATCAGTAAGTACCTTTAAAATATCCATTAACATCTTCCCTTCAATTTATTTATATCCTCATATGTATTATTCGACATAAAATCAAAAATTCCTCTTTTAAAGAAAAATTTAGCCCTTTTTATGAAAGGGCTTTTTGTTTTAAATATTCATTTATAAATATATCAATATCTCCATCCATTACCCCATAAACATCTCCAACCTCTGCATTGGTTCTGTGATCTTTTACCATACTGTATGGATGGAAAACATAAGATCTTATCTGTGATCCCCAAGCTATTTGATTATAGCTTCCCTGAAGATCTTCTATTTTTTCTTTTTGCTCTTCTTCTTTTAATTGAATTAGCTTAGCCTTTAACATATTCATAGCCGTATGTCTATTAGAAATCTGAGATCTTTCATTCTGACATTGAACTACTACTCCTGTTGGAATATGAGTAATTCTAACAGCAGAATCCGTAGTATTTACATGTTGACCACCAGCTCCTCCAGATCTATAGGTGTCTATTTTTAAATCCGATGGATTAATTTCAATATTCACTTCATCATCTATTTCTGGATATACGTCTATACTAGCAAAGGATGTATGTCTCTTACCCGCTGAATCAAAAGGTGAAATTCTAACTAACCTATGAACTCCCTTTTCAGATTTCAAATATCCATAGGCATTATAGCCCTTTATAAGTAAAGTAACAGATTTTATTCCACCTTCTGTATCTGCCAAAAGATCCAAGGTTTCAACTTGAAATCCTTTCCCTTCTGCCCATCTTCTATATAATCTTAAAAGCATCTCAGCCCAATCTTGAGCCTCCAGTCCTCCTGCTCCAGAATGTATGGAAAGAATTGCATTGTTTCTATCAAGCTCACCAGATAATAAGGTACTTAGTTTGAATTCATCTGCCTTTTTAGATACTTTCATAAGTCCTTCTTCTATTTCCTTATACATATCATAGGCTTCTTCTTCAAGAACTAAATCTATTAGGGTTTCTAGATTCTCTATTTCTTCAATAAGCTCATCATATTCTTTTACCTCATTCTTTAAAGTCTTGATTTCCTGCATAGTTTTCTGAGCCTTATCCACATCTTTC
>CAYMGW010000123.1:0-1829 GCA_964390085.1 uncultured Tissierella sp. | reverse complement strand
CTTCATAGGATTGTTGCTCTAGATTAAGGGCTTTATCCCTAAGACCTTCAATGTCAAAGTGAAACACCTAATTCTTCAATCATATTTTTTATTTCTTCAAGATTTTCCTTATCTAAATAAATATCCTGCAATATATCACCCCGTTTTTTTAGTTAATAGTGAAAAGTGAATAGCGAAAAGTTTTTAGTAGATGTTTAGGGTCTTCTGTCTTTTAACTATTCACTATTAGTTATTCACTATTCACTACTCATTCTGCCCACAGCATTTCTTATATTTTTTTCCACTACCACATGGGCATGGATCATTTCTTCCTATCTTTTTCTCTTTATTTACAATAGTTTTACTTATTTGATCAGCATTAGTAGCTATAGGTTCTGCTACTTTCTTCCTTTGAACTTTTTCAGGGTTTTCTACTTGATATAAGAACTTTACAGTGTCTTCCCAAATACTATGAGTCATTTCATTAAACATATCAAAACCTTCATTTTGATATGCACGAACAGGGTCTTCTTGACCATAAGCCCTAAGACCAATTCCCTGTCTTAGCTGATCCATAGCATCTATATGATCCATCCATTTACTATCTACTACTTGAAGTAAAACTACCCTTTCAACTTCTCTAAATCTTTCTTCGCCAAAATCTAATTCTTTAGCTTTATATTTTTCCTCTGCCTTTTCCATTATTCTATCCATTAATACTTCTTTTGTAAGACTTTCTACATCTGTAATGGATAAGAATTTTTTATTAATATTAAAAAGATTCATTACATAGCTTTCCAGACCTTCAATATCCCATTCTTCTGGATATTTACTTTGTCTAGTATATACCTCAATACTATCCATAACTAAGGACTTAGCCATCTCTTGAATATGAGATCTTAGGTCCTCACCCTCTAATACTTTTCTTCTTTCTCCATAGATAACTTCTCTTTGCTTATTCATTACATCGTCATACTTTAATACATGCTTTCTAATACCAAAGTTATTTCCCTCTACTTTCCTTTGGGCATTTTCTACGGATTTTGTGAGCATGGAGTGCTCCAAAGGTTCATCTTCAGGCATTTTTAGGCCATTCATTAAATTAATTATTCTTTCGCCACCAAATAATCTCATTAAATCATCTTCTAGAGATATATAGAATCTTGAAGAACCAGGGTCTCCTTGTCTACCAGCACGGCCTCTAAGCTGGTTGTCTATACGTCTTGATTCATGTCTTTCTGTACCAATTATATGAAGGCCACCAGCTTCTAGTACTTTTTTATTTTCTATATCAGTTTCTACCTTATATTTATCATGTAATTCTTGATATAATTTTCTTGCAGCTAAAATTTCTTCATCATTAGTATCATAGAAGCTATCTACTAATGATAATATTTCATCTGTAAAGCCCCTTTTCTTCATCTCTTGCTTTGATAAGAATTCAGGATTACCTCCAAGGACTATATCTGTACCTCTACCAGCCATATTTGTAGCTATGGTAACTGAGCCAAATCTACCAGCCTGAGCTACTATTTCTGCTTCCCTCTCATGATGCTTTGCATTTAATACTTCATGAGGAATTCCTTCTTTTTTAAGCATTTTAGAAAGAAGTTCAGATCTTTCAATAGTAATAGTACCAACTAATATCGGTTGCCCTGTAGCATGCTTTTCTTTTATTTCTCTCACTACTGCCTTAAATTTAGCTTCCTCACTTTGGTAAATAACATCTGCAAAATCCTGCCTTATTACTGGTTTGTTAGTTGGTATTTCAACTACGTCCATATCATAAATTTCTCTAAACTCTGATTCCTCTGTTTTTGCAGTACCAGTCATACCGGAAAGTTTAGTAT
>CAYMGW010000122.1:0-6941 GCA_964390085.1 uncultured Tissierella sp. | reverse complement strand
AAATTGTACAATACTTGTAAATATATTACTATACAATTCAAAATTAAAAAGTAGCTCCATGTGTAAACTAGGCGCTACTTTTTTTATTTTATACGATAATACTTTAAGTATATTAGATGCTGTTATTTTAATCCCATAAATAATATGCTTAATTAAGAACGAAAATTTAGCCAACACTAAGCAAAATAGATGTAAAATCTAATGAAATATTTAAATATTCAAATACTTAAATAGGCTTACTTTCTTCCTGCTAGATAGTCTATAAGCAATATATAGTAATATTAGAGATGCAATAATATATAATAACTTTATAGTTACCCTCTCTCCCTCTAAATAGTCATAATAATGATAAAGATGTCCTAAAATCCCCATTCTTTGAGTTACCTTGCATCTCCATAAGGATTCTTCTACTAAATAACAAGATGAGATAATTATTATGCTAATGGGTATATTCCTTATAAGAAATAGTATCACTAAGCTTAATGAAACTATAAAAATATTGGTGGTAAAGGAATAAAACAAAATTTCCGTCAGTCCAATAATTACCACGTTTGGAGGCAATATTTTTTTATAAAGGGTGTATATATTAATAAAAGATACTAAGTATAAAAAAGCATATACTATTAAGGTTGTATACAATTTTCTATACATAAATTTATTTATTTTACTTCCTCCAACTGCTAAGGATATATCCTCCATACTGTTAGTAAAGTCAGACCCTAAGAAAAAATATATTATTATAATAAAAAATAACAAAAGATAAACATCACAAAAAGTAAATAATCCAGTAGGTATTATTTCTATATCATTTAGTATAGTGGCTTGTTGTTCATTTATATTTAGCACTATTTTAGGATTAAACCTTACTAGTGCATTTATTATGAGGACAAAAGCACTTACATAATATAATAAATTTTCAGTGAGTAAATTGTTTAGGATTTTCAAATAAGCCTTAATCATAGTTATCAATCTTATTATCATTAATCTTATTATAAGCTATGTATGCTTCTTGAAGATTTGGAGTAATTTTTTGTGAGTTATCCGTTAAAGGGGTTTTACTTATGTATTTAACATGTGCAAAATTATCCTTCCTTTGATTTAAAATAATTTTACTATTAGATGAAATTTTATTAAATATTTCTGCATCAACATCTGCTTCCCATAACATTCCATCTATTTCATTAATGAAATTTTCCTTGGTTCCCTTATATATTAGCAGTCCTTCCTTTATTACCAGCAAATAATCACAATAGTATTCTATATCTTCAACTATATGAGTAGTAATAAGCACGATCCTATCCTTACCTATTATAGGTAAAAGCTCTCTTATATAGTTTCTTTGCTCTGGATCAAGGCCTACAGTTGGCTCGTCCACAACAATTAAACTAGGATTTCCTATTATAACTTGAGAAAAACCTAGTTTTTGCTTCATTCCTCCTGAATATTGTTTTATTTTTTTATCAATATAAGCACTCATATCTAGTTCATTAATAATTTTATCAATATGATTAGAAATTTCCTGATTATCATATTTTAACTTTAGGCTGGCTATAATCTCTAAGAATTCTCTCCCCTTCAAATTGCCATATACACTAAATTCCTGCGGTAAATATCCCATTTTCTTTCTTATTTCTTTTAAATCTTTTTTATAGTCTAAATTATTTAAAAAGATGTCTCCCTTTTGAATATCAAATAAAGTTGTTATTAATTTAATAGTAGTACTCTTTCCCGCTCCATTAGGTCCTAAAATCCCCACCACTCCATTACTAACCTCAAAGGAAATATCTTTAAGGGCTTGAAACTTTCCATAATTAAAGTCTAAATTATTCACCTTTAAAACATTCATTATTATTACTCCCTTTTATATAGCCTGTAATTAGTCCCCTCCATAATAATATACCTTTTCATAATTCTCCTTCATTTTTTTACCTCCTGGAATAAAGGTTCCCAAAATAATTTTATCTCCTTTTCCGCCAAGTTCTTTTTCCATCCTATTTATCATAATGTCGCAGTATTCACTGTTATTGACATATTCCTCATTGCCTATAATAGTAATATCCTTATACTTAACTTCTTGTAAATCTCCGCTGATTAGCAGGATTTCTTTATCTTTACCAGAAAATTTGTAGTTTTTCTCCTGGCTTACTCCATCTAGGTTTGAATATATTTTATTTTTTCCGTCATATTTAATTTTCATATCATAAGTCTTTTGTAGACTATCGTTTAATTTAGGATACCATTCAAAAACATCACCTAAAAACATTGTATTATCACTTACATAAAACATTTTTTTTGATTGATTCCAAATTGTATTTACTTCTCCCTGGTATGTTACTCCAATATCTACAATATCTCCACTTTTATAGGCTTTAGGAAATTCAACTATAAAGCTATTAATGGTTCTCTTAAAATCTGTTTTCTTTCCATTAACCTTTATGGATGAAATATTTAACTTGTTGTATAAACCAAATTCCAATAAGTTCATATTGTCCTTATTTATAACCACCTGCATATTGCATACATTGTTTATTTTATTATCTATAGAAATATCCATGGAATATTTATCTACATAGTATCCACAATCATCATTGCTGAAAAAGGTACTGATGCTATTTTTTTTGTTATAAAACCCTACGTCCCTTTTAGAATAAATATCATAATAAGTAGTCTTTACTGAGATTACCTTACTAAAGCAGTAACCACAAATTAAAATAGATATACTAAATACGGCCACAGATAATATCTTAATGGTCTTTTTCTTCCATACGCCTTTTATCACAATTAAAACAATAAAATTTACTGCCATCAGTGCCCAAAATACATTGTGGTATAAGTAGCTTCTTTCATAAGTATTTACATAAAAAACA
Source organism: uncultured Tissierella sp. (assembly GCA_964390085.1). GTDB lineage: Bacteria > Bacillota > Clostridia > Tissierellales > Tissierellaceae > Tissierella. Next base: position 4,074 of record CAYMGW010000122.1, on the reverse strand, counting down.
CTTGTTACTACATTAAAATTAATTAAAGGAAACAAACCTATAGGTTCCTTATAAAAGTTGCTAAGCAAGACAAAAGAACCTACAGCTAATATGTAGCTTATTACATCTCCAACATGCTTGCTAATAAATGAACCTATAAATAATCCTAAACTGCTACATACCAATAGTAAAATTGCAGTATTTATAATATAAAAAATACCGTTCCTAATAAAATACTGTAGAGATACCTTACATAATAAAGCAATCACTGTAAATATAACTATACTAATAAAAAAGATGATGAAGTTAATTAATGAAATTATTAAAAGTTTACTTACTAGAAACTCTTGAAAAGAAATATCCATACTTTTAAAAATATCATTTTCGCTTTTTCCTATTTTGATGCCAATAAAGAGTATAGGTATCATCAGTAAATTTAATGGCAGCCAAGAATCTTTTTGAAATCCTATTAAAGTTAAATATGAACCTCCTCGAGAAGTCATATTACTAATAACCTGTTGTATTCCAAATATGTATAAAATGCCCATTACCCAAAATAAAGGGCTTCTTTTTAAGTCAAGCATTTCATATTTAATTAATGATTTTATTTTATTCATATTGACCTTCTATTCTAAGTTTAAATTGATCGGCATTACTGCAATCAGTTTAATTCTCAATATAACGCATAAGCGTAATTTTATATGTTAAGGAAGCTTGTTTATATTCAATGATAGCATTCAATAATAATAAAAAATGTATAATTATGGTGGCAAAACCAAAAACATTTCGACACTTTTTTGACTATGTTATTAGTCACGTGACAAGTGACAAAAAAACAGCCTTGTCTGGCTGTTCTTGTGTCAAAATAATCTATTTTATTAAATTTATATATAAATCTAGAGTCTTATTTAATTCTTCTATAACTAATTCTAAGAAATCTTTGTTATTGCCAGTGGTATGAGATTTATCTAATGCATTGTAATATTTGTGCCTATTTTCATTTCTAATTACTATGGGAGGATACCCATTTTTCATTAACTCTAGGTTTAGAAGTAATCTTGATGACCTTCCATTTCCATCTATAAAAGGATGTATCCCCACAAATATTATATGTAGCATAGCCGCTTTTTCTACTGGATGAAGCTTTTCTGCATCAATATTATACCATTTAATTAAGTTTTCCATTTGTTTCTTTATTAAAAAGGGCTCTGGTGGTATGTGCTTAGCTCCCGCAATTATAACCTGTTGATCTCTATAATTACCAGCATAATTATCATTTATTCCTTTCAAAACCAGCCTATGAATATTTTTTATTTGCCATTCAGTCAGCGGTTCATTATGCTTTACAATTTCTTCTACATATAAAATTGCATCTCTATGATTGATAACTTCTAAATGTTCCCTTAGAGTTTTGCCTCCAATGGTGATACCCTCTAGTACCACTTTTGTTTCCATTAAGGTAAGGGTATTTCCTTCTATAGCGTTTGAGTTATATGTCCACTCTAAAAGCAAATGCTCTCTTATACTTTTTACTGTGTACTCCGGTAAGGGTCTTTTTCTATCTAACAATATTTTCTTTTTATCTACCTCTTCAAACATACCTTCACCCCTTTTTCTTATTCCTATATTAAAATTGTATAATACTCTCATCTAATTTATTATATAATTTTGTGCCATGTGTACACTCTCTATGCATTACTGGGTTTTTCTTTTTACTATTTTATAGTAATATCCTCCCAAGTACCTTCGCTTGCTACAGGGAAGTTATTGCTGCTAAATAGTATAAGATCTCTGCTTGGACAAGCAATATTTGAGTATACCGCACCTGAACTTAATCCTCTTTTTTCTACGCCATCATCTCCAAGATAACTTATATATTCCTTTATAACATCCTTTGATTTTCTTTCACTGAGCAGTGTATCTAATCTATTATATCTGCTTATAGAATCTGCGAAATCAATATCTTTTTGAACATCTGTTGCAACATAATGGTTAGTAGCAATAATATAGGAGTCTTTCATTTCTCTTTTTATATGACTATTTAAGCAGCACTCATCAATGCATCTATCGAAGTAGTAACTTTGAGCTATTATATCTATAAGGCAACCTGATGCTTCAGCTATCCCACTAAATTCATTTTTATATGGCTCATAAAGCTTATTGAACCATCCCATGGCAATTTTATCTAACTTCTCTCTATTAAGTCCATATACTTTTTCTACATATGAAAGAAACTTTTCATTCTTCTGCTCCAATTCACAGAAAAAGCAAATAAAATTTGTGTTTGTAGCAATACTTAATAGCAGAGGGGAGTTTTTACCTTTTTCTTACCATCTGGCTATTTAAATGAAAAAAGAATATATACTAATCTGACATGGCACCCTTTAGGTAATTTATAAAAGCACAACAAGAAATCATCATAAACTTTGCTTCATCAAATGTCGAGTCTTTGCCACCTATATCTCCAGCGTGTCTGATTCCAGCAGCATCACTAGTATAACCATATAGCTTTTCAAACGCTGATTTCAAACCATGATGTAATATAAGACCTTTCTTTTCGAGTTGCTTTAATGCGGCACCTAAAGTTGCCTTTTCACCAAGAATTGTAACACACATAGCTTCAACTGCACTTATACTTTCTTTAATAGAATTTTCATAATCCGGCTTATCTCTATCAGATAAATAATGTAACGCTTTATCAATATGATTTCTTACTGAAATATACTCAATATTAGTCGCTTCATTTATCGCCTCAATTTCATTTTCATCTGTTATAGGTGTAATTAGTTTATTAACAAATCTATACCCCATATATTCTTCTTCAAAAATTCTATTGTAAACAGAATAAACTTCATTATTATATGTATTTTTTTCTATCTTTTGAGCAAAAAATTCTATTACCGTTAATATAGCATCATAACTATCACTTCTAATAGTCTCATACATCAAATCCATCACTTTTTCATAAGAATATACAGAAGCATAATTTACTTCCTGTCCATATACATCCGAAAGCAATGAATATACTATATTTTTCACTCTTTCATCATAATCACTTGGATCATCAAAATAATAATTTAATATAACATTAGTTCTGTTTACCAATGCTATCCTTGTTCTTAAGTCAAAGTCAATATATTGCATATCAACATTTTCTTTTTTTATTCCATTACGATCCGAAAATCCACCTCGCAACTGTACTTTCATTTTATTCTTCATAAACCCCCACTTGTTCACTAATATTTCTTATCCATAATTGGATCTGTTTTTCTGTTTTTCAGCCACCTATTCATGCAAAATCACTCCATATGTAATTTAATTCAGCTGCTCTAGTGCTATTTTAACAATCCATAGGCTCTTCAATGTGTGCATTTTTGTGGATTACATATTCCGAATTACTTTATCTTACACATCAGCACTTGCTCAGCCATTTCCTCAACCACTTCAATAACATTACCATCAAGAACTTTCGCTAATGATTTTATTGCACATCCCTTTATATATTTCATCCTAATCGCTCCTCCAAATCTATCAAGATTTACCTCTCTTTGAGCAATTCGAAAAATTTCATCAAACAAGCAACCCGAACGCCTTATTCCCTGTTGTGTGTTATCTAACTCAATTATCATTTTTCGTTGATATTCCAGATTGCCTCTTGTCTTATTCAAATTAACTTCCACAAGCAATAGCATTGGATTATATGTGTATGGAACGTGCATTTTATTTTCCATATTACGTAAAAATTCTTCAAGCAAATAGTCATCAAAGTAATACTTTTCGCCAGTTCGTCTTATATTTATATAATCATCCGATCTATGTCTACTAATACAAACATTATAATGACTTCTCTTTTTCCATTCATCAACACTATCTCTTGCATATAAATAATATCCAGGTAAATAAAAATCTATATATTTCCCAGATAATTCATCAAAACGATTTAGGTAATTCAAGATATATTCTCTTGCATCAGTTTGACGATAATCGGCAAGCAAAATACCGACAGTAATTGGCACATCTAATTCCTTATATTGTTCTAATATTTTTTTAGTTAAAATTTCAAAATTCGTAATCAGTTCCATCTTGTATCCTTTC
>CAYMGW010000121.1:0-6992 GCA_964390085.1 uncultured Tissierella sp. | reverse complement strand
CCTTGAAGGAAAACATGATAATCTACCAGAGTCAGCCTTCCTATTTGTAGGTACTATTGATGAAGCAGTAGAAAATGCTAAGAAGATGGAGGGGTAATTATGTCTAACTTTCATTTAGATATTGTAACCCCTGATAAACTTTTCTTTTCAGATGAAGTAGAAATGGTTATAGTTAGAGGTATCGAGGGTGATTTGGCTATTTTAGGTGGTAGGGCACCTATCACAACCCCTCTTAAGATTGGGAGAGTAAGAATATTCCAGGAAGGGAAGGAAAAGGTAGCTGCTATAGTAGATGGATATATTTCTGTAGTAAATAACAAGACTACTATAGTTACTGAAGCTGCTGAATGGCCAGAGGAAATAGATGTTAAAAGGGCTGAGGAAGCCAAGGAGCGAGCAGAGGAACTTTTAGAAACTAGAAGAGATAGTATAGATGTAAGTAGGGCTGAATTAGCCCTCCAACGTGCGACTAATAGATTAGAGGTATCTAAGTTAAAAAAATTTGATGAAAAATTTGATGAATAAAAGGTATAAAAAGTACCCACCATTGGTAATACTTTTATCATAGGGAGAGGGTACTTTCTTTATTTAAATGTTTTGTCCCCCTTTACATTTTTTTGAGAGAGTACCATCCCTTTAAATTACAAGGAGGGATATAGATGAAAAAAATTATTTTATTTGCAATTATAATATCTTTGTTAATTCCAACAATTACAATGGCAGGCAAAAGGCATAGTGAAAAAGATGTTTTAAAAGGTATATTAGAAGAATTTAAAGGTGAATTTCTTGAGGGAGATCTTAATATGGGAGGAGTGCTCCTTGATGAATTTATATCTCAGGAAGCTATGGAAATTCTGGGACAAAAAGTAAAAGAGCTGTTAGGTATTGTAGGAGAAGAAGTAGACATTAATAGAGATATTACAGATTTAGAGGGACAATATTATGCTAAGGAAGTTATCTATGAGGAAGGCTTTAATCAATTGTCAATTTATGGATATAATGTAAATGGGAATCCAATAACTGTAATAATCGCATCCTACTTAAGTCCTGAAATTAGCAAAGGAGAGACTACCCTATTTATTAACTTAATAAAAAGAGAGCAAAATTTTAGTATTAATGGTATAATAGAGAACATAGAAGAAATTTTTAGGGATTATGGTAAACCTTTAGAAATCACTACTTGCATTATTGGAACAATTGAAGGAAAATTAAATGAAAGTGACTTAACAAGAAAAGTGGTTAAGGTCATGAGAAGATTTAAAGGGAAAATCGTCGAAGAATATATAGATACATCAATCTTTAGTTATACTGCTTATACACCTCTTATTGAAAGTTCCATATTCTCTGGTGAAAAAAAGGTTAACTTAAATCTAGCAATAAGGTATAATGAATATGAAGATAAGACTTATATTTGGATAGGAACACCTATTATTACCACTGGATACTAAAATTAGGAGGAGATTTGCTTGGAGAAAATAATGGTGGAGAAAAGCCCGCCACTAAAAGGAAGAGTGAGGATATCTGGTGCTAAGAATTCAGCCCTTCCTATATTGGCAGCATCATTACTTGGGACAGAAGATATTATTTTAGAAGATGTACCAAATTTAAAAGATGTAGAGGTAATGTGTGAGGTGCTCACATCTCTAGGGGCTAAAGTTGAGCATTTAGATAAGGGTATTATAAAAATTAATTCTCGTGATATTAACAATTATGAAACAAAATATGAACTAATGAGTAAAATGAGAGCATCATTTTTAGTTATGGGACCACTTCTAACTCGTTTAGGTAAGACTAAAAACTCATTACCTGGTGGCTGCGCTATAGGTACTAGACCTATAGACTTGCATTTAAAAGGATTTAAGGCTTTAGGAGCTACCATAGATGTAGATCATGGGAATATAAGTGCTTATGCTGATAAACTAATAGGCGATAAAATTTATTTAGACTTTCCTTCTGTTGGAGCAACAGAGAATATAATGATGGCAGCAGTATTAGCTGAAGGAGAAACTATATTAGATAATGCGGCTATGGAGCCGGAAATAGTAGATTTAGCCAGCTTTTTAAACAAATTAGGTGCAGATATTAGAGGTGCTGGTACATCCACTATTCGAATTAAAGGAGTAGAAAAATTAGGTGGAGGGGTTCACCCAATTATACCAGATAGAATTGAAGCTGGTACATTTATGGTGGCAGCTGCTATAACTAAAGGTGATATAACTGTAGAAAATGTTATAACATCTCATATAAAACCAGTAATAGCAAAGCTTAAAGAAGTAGGATGTGAAGTAATTGAAAATGGTGATTCAGTTAGAGTCATTGGTACTGAGAATTTAAAGGCCATAGATGTAAAGACTATGCCTTATCCAGGATTCCCTACAGATATGCAAGCACAGTTTATGGCACTTATGAGTATTTGTGAGGGAACTTCTGTATGTATAGAAACAGTGTTTGAAAACAGATTTATGCATGTAGATGAACTAAAGAGAATGGGTGCAGATATAAAGATAGATGGTAGATCTGCAATTATACAAGGTGTAAATAGTTTAACCTCAGCTCCAGTAAAAGCATCTGATTTAAGGGCAGGAGCAGCTTTAGTATTAGCAGGATTAATATCTGAAGGAATTACTGAAATTGACAATATATACCATATAGATAGAGGCTATGATAGTATTGAAGAGAAATTTACAAACTTAGGAGCAATTATATATAGGAAAACAGTGAATAACTAATAGTGAAAAGTGAATAGTGAAGATCCTTCGTTGCACTCAGGATGACAAAGCCAGTCTCAATAGAGATTGTCATCCTGAGCAAAGCGAAGGATCTTTTTGTCTTTAAAACTATTCACTATTAACTATTCACTTTTCACTTATAATATGCGAATAGTTGAAGCATAATGCTTCAACTATTCGCATATTATATTCTATACTAAAGGCAAAGAGGGGAAGAAGATGAAAAAACTATGGATTTATGTTTCTACAGTCTTGATAATAACTATATTACTACCTACAGTTATTGTTAAGACTTTTAATTTTGTACCTAAGGGTAATACTGTTAAGGGAGAGTCTTTAGAACCAGAACTACCAATAATTAGAAAAGAAAACACCCCAGTAAATATTGTTCCTATGTTTGAAACGGTGAAAGTTTACAATACAAAGACTGGAACTGTAGCGGAGATTAATATAGACGACTATGTAAAGGGAGTAGTAGCAGCAGAAATGCCAGCTGCATTTCATATAGAAGCATTGAAGGCCCAAGCAGTGGCTGCTAGAACTTATGCAATAAGCAGGACTATAAAATATAAAGATGGTCACCCAGATCATACACTTGCTCCTCTTTGTAATGGAATTCATTGTCAAGCTTATTTATCTTTTTCTCAACTTGGAGAAATCCAAGGAACTTCTTGGATAGAAAAATATTGGCCAAAGATTGAAGAAGCTGTAGATTCTACTAAAAACCTGGGGATTTTTTATAATGGAGAAATCATAGAACCTCTTTATCATTCTACATCTGGAGGTAGAACTGAAGATGTAAAGGATGTATTTGCTGTGGAAATGCCTTATCTCAAGTCTGTATCCAGTCCTTATGAAGAAGAAGCACCAAAGTTTAGGAATACTACTACCTTAACTACAGAAGAATTTATCGAAAAGATTAAAGAAAAATATCCGGATGTCAATTTAACTAAAGATAATCTTCATGAGAAGATTAAGCTAATAGAGAGAACATTAACTGGTAGAGTAAAGAAGATTGCCATAGATAAAATCATAATAGAGGGGAGAGATTTAAGAGACATTTTTTCCTTAAATTCAACTAATTTTACTATATCCTTAGATAAAAAATTAAATATTATAGAGATTGAGACATATGGTTACGGTCATGGCATAGGTATGAGCCAATGGGGAGCAAATGGTATGGGGAAACATGGAAGTACCTTTGAAGAGATACTTAAACATTATTATACAGGAGTAGAGATAAGAACAATTGAAAATTGAAAATTGACAATTAAAAATAATAGAAATATTAAGCGTATATTTCTATTATTTTTTTATCTAAAATTTTTATTTTTTGTATCTTTTTTTGTATGTATTTTTTCAATCTGGAAATACTAGGTAATGGAGGTGGAGATATGAAAAATAAATTAATGAAGTTAATAGAAAAGGAAGGATTTATTTTATTCTTATTTGTATGTGTGTGCGTAGTAGCTGGTGGGACCTTGTTTATATCCATGAAAAATATGAATATAAGCAACAATATCAGCAATAATATGGGCAATGATGATTTTATAATCTTAGATGAAGACATAACTAGGGAATCTAACATTTATGATGAAAATCTTCATATAGCCAATATATCTGATGCAGAAATAATGACTGCAAATGCAGATGACGATCTAGAAGAAGTTGTAGAAGCAACTTTAGATGAAGAAGATTATGCAGAGATAGAAACTGAGGATCTAGAGTTTGAAGAAGATGAGCAGGAAGAAGATTTAGAGGATTCTGATTTGGTAGAAGAAGTAAAGACTATTTTCCTTCCAGTAGATGGACCAATAATTACAGAATATACTTCCAATTCCTTAATTTATTCAGAAACTTTGGAGTCATGGGTAGGTCATGGAGCTATAGATATTGAAGCCTCGGAAGGTACTATAGTTAAAGCAGCTGCAGATGGAGTTGTTAAGGAAGTATATGAGGATGAGCTATGGGGCATAGTAATAGTAATAGATCATGGTGGAGAGCTACAAACTAGGTATTCAGGTCTTGGGACTAAAGAGATGGTGAAGGTAGGGCTGAATGTTAAAAAAGGAGATCATATATCTAAAGTAGGTAATACAGCAAAAATTGAAATGCTAATGAAGCCTCATCTTCATTTTGAAGTCATAAAAAATGGAAAATTAGTAGAACCACGTTCTATTAACAATTAAAAAAGCATAAGTATTTAGTGAATACCCAAAATGTCAGGGGGGTTGATCAAGTGAAAGATTATATAGAAGAACGAACACTAGAAGTTGCAAAATACATAATTGCTAATAAAAGTACTGTTCGGGATACAGCTAAAGTTTTTGGGTGTAGCAAATCAACGATTCATAAAGATTTGACAGAGAGATTACCAAAGATAAATCCAAATTTAGCTCATATGGTAAAAGAACTTTTAGACTTCAATAAAGCGGAAAGGCATATTAGAGGTGGTAGAGCAACTAAACTAAAGTATAGCGCATCTAATGAGTAAAAAGGTCCCGTAATAGGGACTTTTTAGTTTTTTGTAAATTATTGAAGAATTTCCAAAAAAAAGAAGGAGTTTTGAGATTTATGTAGAATACTATATAGGATAAGGATAATTAAGGGGGAGAAACTTATTATGTGTGGATTAAGAGCAGATATAGGTATAGATTTAGGAACAGCTAGTGTTTTAGTATATGTAAAGGGAAAAGGGATAGTTTTAAAGGAACCCTCAGTTGTTGCCATAGACCAAAATACAAATAAATTTTTAGCTGTTGGCGAAGAAGCAAGAAAGATGCTAGGTAGAACTCCCGGAAATATTATAGCTATTAGGCCTATGAAAGACGGAGTGATATCTGATTATGATATAACAGAAAGAATGTTAAAATATTTTATACAAAAAGCTGTAGGAAGATATTTGCTTAAACCTAGAGTAATAGTATGTGTGCCTAGTGGCATAACTGAAGTAGAAAAAAGAGCAGTTATGGAAGCAAGCAATCAAGCAGGAGCTATAAAGACATATTTAATTGAGGAGCCTATTGCTGCCGCTATAGGAGCAGGAATAGATATTACAGAACCAAGTGGTAATATGATAGTAGATATTGGAGGGGGAACTACGGACGTAGCCGTTATTTCCTTAGGTGGCATAGTCGTTAGTCGCTCAATAAAAATAGCAGGAGATGAATGTGACGAAGCAATATCCAAATATATTAGAAAAAAATATAATATGATGATTGGAGAAAGATCTGCTGAAGAGTTGAAACTTAGTATTGGGTCTGCATATAGAAGGGAAGAAGAGGAATATAAAGAAGTAAGGGGAAGAAATTTATTAACAGGCCTACCTATAACTGTAAATGTATCTTCCACTGATATGCTTGAAGCTTTGAAGGATCCAATACAGGAAATTATAGATACAGTTCATATAGTTCTTGAAAGAACCCCACCAGAATTAGCTGCTGATATTAGTAATAAAGGAATATTGATGACTGGAGGAGGAGCATTACTTTACGGAATGGACAAGCTAATCACTGAAAAGACAGGAATTCCAGTATATATAGCAAATGAACCAGTTTCCTGTGTTGCTAGGGGAACTGGAAAGGCATTAGAATGGGTGCAATATCTTGATAATAATATAGTAGAGGATAATACAACAAAAAAATATAGAGGCTAAAGTTTTAGTTAAAGTAGCCGATAATATATTAGATATCAATATTTAGGATGTGATAAAGGATGAACAGAGGTCTATATATTGGGGCTACTTCTTTAGTAGCCAATCAAAAAAAATTAGATGTCCTTTCAAATAACTTGGCTAATATAAATACTGCTGGTTTTAAAAAGGATATTTCTCTAACGGAATCTTTTCCAGAAAAATTATTAGCAAAAATGAGTAAAACTCCCGAGCTAAGAAATATACCAGGGGAAAATAATATTACTTATGAAAACAATGGAGAGGTTCATACTGCACGAACTCAGGAAGGATACTTTGTTGTAAATACATCTAGAGGCAAATCTTATGTAAAGGAAATAAGATTTGTAGTAGATGAGGAAGGGTATCTAAAAACTTCTTATAAAAATTTAGATGATGAATATAAGACTGACTATGAAAATTATATAATTGATAATAGCGGAAACAGACTGCAAGGGCAAGATGGAGATATGGAAAACCTCCTACAAGGAGCAGTTTATAATCCACCATCATATGTTAGAGGTACTATGAGTGGCGGGGTTAGATTTCAAAAGCTGTTTACAGACTTTACCAGTGGTGGACTTATGGATACT
>CAYMGW010000120.1:0-6995 GCA_964390085.1 uncultured Tissierella sp. | reverse complement strand
TTTAAACTATTTCGCTTGACTTTTTGTTAGGTAAGCTACTAAAACACAGTCTAAGGCTCCCTTATCATTAATTTTTAAGAAAACATTATTTACATCTAGTCTCTTTAATGTGTCATAAGCAATTTCCTCTATTCTGTCTTTAAACTGCTTTTCTACTATACTATTAATTTCTAATTCTATGCCTTTATCTATAGGTCTTAATGTTATTAATGCATCATTAGACTCCAAGGATCCTGCTATGGCTGTTCTTCTGATTTCCATAATTCTTGCCTCCTTATCTTTTTTGTGCTTTAATCTTTTTTATAATTTCTTCTCCTTTAGGAGATTTTAAATAATCATAAGTAGATATAGAAACTATATTTTTTACACTTTCTATATCTCCTGTTTTTAGCGCTTCCCTAACTCTAGAAGCACTAATGTAGCTTCCCCCAATTTCTAATCTAGGTATTTCTATAACTTCTATTCCCCTTTTAGGTAAAATTTCTTTCATAGCCCTATTGTAAACTGAGGTCACAGGACAAATAGGCTCTTCACCTACAAATCTTTTAGAAATTTTAAGAGCTGGTGCAATATGGTTTGAAAATAAATCTAAGTCTAAAGATGCTTGAGCAATCGACAAATCAACATCCTTAGTAAAATAAGAAGGAAAAGTGGCTGCAGAAATAATATAATCTCCACCAGCTATAATCTTAATGTTCTTTATATCCTTCAATCCTTCCTCTATAAGCTTAAATCGCACTTTAAAAGGGAATAATGATTTATCTTCCTCTACTACTAAGATATACAAGAATTTGCTTTGTATTGATGCCTTTTCTATTAAATAACGATGCCCCAAAGTAAAAGGATTTCCATTAATAATGATACAAGAGGCATTTAAAGCCTTATCATTAGAGGCTTCTTTAAGCTTAGATATGTAACTTTCTAGTCCATTTCCCCACTCTAAAAGTACAGCATAGGGTGAAGCCTTAGCTATTTCTTTGAATCCCAAATTCAAGAACATAGGCTCAGAACTAGGTTTAGTGTAAACAAATATATTGTCTATACCAATCTCTATAGCTTTTTTAAGCAAATTTGTAACGATTATTGCTGATATACCTTCTCCTTGAAATTTAGGAGAAACCCCTATGCCCTTAATGATATTTCCTCCTAAGGAACCAGTACCAATTAAATTATTTCCTTCATAGATGCCTATAGTATAATCTAAATCCTGTGGTATTTTTAAATTTAAAGAATGTAAAAAATTTTTCATTTCTTCAAAGTCTTTTTCTGTGTCTAGATACATTTCCCTTTCTAAAAACACTCCATCACTCCTCACCACAATGCTTAAAAAGCTTCTGATATTTCTATAGTATCACAACATAATAAAGAAATTTATTTTTTTTATGTTTTAAATAGAACAAAGGTGTGGGTCAACCCTTTCAGTTTATTAAAAGGGATAACCTACACCTTTGTATTGCATTACCATAGATAAGGCATTAGAAACATGTAAATCGGAATAAAAAAGAGACTTGCTAATGTAGTTATTGAAGCGGCTTTAGCCGCATATTGTGAATCTGCATTATAGATTTCAGATACTACTACTGTTTGTGTCATTATAGGCATAGCTGCTTGTATGGTAAATACTTGAGTAGCTATTTCTTCTAGCCCAGCTAATTTACAAACAAAAAATGTTATTATAGGAGCAAGTATAAATCTCATAAACATAACAACTATAATAGATAATTCTATTTTCATATTTTCAAATCCTATTTCATATATAATTCCACCAATAAATATTAGAGAAAGAGGAGTACTCATATTTCCTAAATATTTCACTGTATCCATTATTAAACTAGGTGGTTTAAAGCCTATTAACAATAATGCAATACAGATTAGCACAGTTATTAATGGTACTGAAAAAATCTTTTTTATAGATTCTATAATACTATAGGCCTTATCATCTCCATCTATCCTTATTTTTGGAGCACATAAACTCCAAAAAATTACTGTATTTACCATATAATAAAATATAGCATAAGGAATACCTTTCTCTCCAAAAAGACCTAAACATACAGGTAATCCTATAAATACACTGTTAGATACAGTGCACATTGCTATAAAACTTCCTTTTCTTGACTTATTGATTTTTAAAATATTACTTAATATAATTCCTACTACAAAACAAATTACCATTGTAATCAATGGCATTAACAAAAATTTCCCTGATGAAAATATAATCTCCCTAGAAAAGGAGTCAAAAAAGTTCCTTATAGTTATAGCTGGAACTGATATATTAATTATTAATTTTGTTAATAAGGGTTTATGTTCTTTTAACAACCAACCTTTCCAAGACATAAAAAAACCTACTGATAAAAGTACCAGTATTACTAATACAGTTTCAATTGAACTAAAAACCATATAATCCCACCTTTTATATTATAATCGAAAAAACTCCATAGCTTACAGTAGAAACAATGATTCCAGCAGCTATAATTCCTAAAGTCATAGCTAAAAAAGCCTTCTTGAAGTCAAGTTTTAGTAAGGATGCTATAACTGAACCTGTCCATACACCAGTAGTCGGTATTGGTATAGCTACAAATATAAAAAGTCCCCATAGACTATATTTTTTTATTGTACCTGCTTTTCTCATAGATCTCCTCTTTACCCATCCTATTGTTTTCGAAAATATTACTGTCTTCTCAAAGAATTTCATAATTGGTTGAAGTAATTTTAATAAAAATGGTACTATAATTATATTTCCCATTATACTAAGGATTGTACTATGTATTGGACTAAGCCCTAAAGATATTCCCAAAGGTATTGCCCCTCTAAGCTCTATTAGAGGTAGCATTGAAAAAAATATTACTATAAGCTCTGTTTGCAACTCTTCTATTAATTCTAACATAAGTGTGCCTCCAATCTTAATACAATTATAAAACATTTCCAACTGTTATTCAATTAACTTATATTTGATCATAAATAACAATCTAAAATTTCGTTTATTATAATAATTTAAGCCTTTTATATCCAACCCATCAAGAAATTCACATGTATGAAATAAATTCATAGTATGAATTTATTTCATACATGTTTTCATTATGCTTTAAAATGAAAAGTATGTACAGGTGGCACTAAATGGGTAATAAACCCTTTTTAGGAAATAAGAGGAACATGGCATGCTATTTGCACAGTTATATATAGAAAAAAATAAACAAAAAACTAATACTAAATAACTGCTCCTATAAATAATAAGAAAGGGGCATTGTTTTTATCTAAAGGTACATGAATAGAGAGTATGAATCTATTAATTATATATAGGTTTACACTAATAAAAAACAGGAGATGAAGAAAATGAGTAACTTGAAAAACAACAAAACAGGAACCATCAAATTTAAACTAATTGTAGTACCCTTGATACTAGTATTTATTGCCATTCTAGGTATAGCCATGGGTACTTCCTTCTTATTTAGGGAAAATTTAATAGAAACAAAGAAAACAAACGGGTTTGAACTGGTAGAGCAAGTGGTAGATAATATAAAAGATAATTCAAATGCAATCCTGAATATTAATGAGATTCTAGAAGAAAATATGAGATCTGCTGCAAATACTACAATTAAAAACCAGGATAATTTAAGCAATGAACTTTTGGATAATATCGTAGAGAATTCAACTGTAGATGCTATCTATTGGTACAGTAAGGATATGGAAATAATATACTCTACAGTTCGAGGTGATATAGGATGGAAAGTCCCAGCAGACCATCCACTTACTAGCTTCATAAAAAGTAATGATACTGAAATAATGGAAGATATTAGAAAAGATGAAGCATCAGAAAATGGAGATTACTTTAAATTTGGAGCAATTAAGGCAAAAAATGGGGAATTTGTTCAAATCGCTATTCTTGCTAATAGGGTACAAGAACTAACAGAACAATATGAATACCAAAATCTTGTTGAAGATTTATCTAAAACAGAAAATATAGCCTATGCAAAATTTATTGATCCAAATTCTATGATTTTAGCTCATAGTGATAAAAATATGATAGGCACAAAGGAGAATGAAGAAAGTATTATTTCAGCTATTGCAAACCAAGAAAAACACTCTTCTGTACATGGTAGTGGAAATACAGAGGTATGTGAGGTATTGGTACCTATTAATATTGATGGTAAATATTTAGGGGTTTTAAGTGTTGCCTTTTCTATGGATGAAACCTATCAGGCTATCAATAGGAATATTGCTATTATTGTCACCATAGGTATTCTAGTATTTGCTGTACTGGGAATTATATTATTTACTTTATCTAAAGGTATTGCAAAAAACCTTAATATTACAAAAGAGCATCTAAATATTATGGCATCAGGAGACTTTACTGTAAACATTCCTGATAAATTCCTTAAGCAAAAAAATGAATTTGGAGTAATTGCAAATGCTATGGCAAATGTTCAACGTTTTATTAGGGATACGACAAAAAATATAGCAGAATCATCGGAAAGGTTAAAATCAACCTCAGAAAAATTAAAATCTGCTAGTCAACAATCGGCTATAGCATCAGAAGAAATTACAAATACAGTTCAGGAAATAGCAAAGGGAGCTAATGATCAAGCCTATGATACAGAGCAAGGTGCAGCAAATATTAATATTCTCGGTGATTTAGTAGAAAAAAATCAAAAATTTATTGAAGAATTAAATATGTCTACACAAGAAGTAAATACTTTAAAGAATAAAGGAATTGAAACTATAAAGGAATTGGTAATAAGTACAAAAATCAATCAATCCTCTGTAAAGGAAATAAATGAAATAATTATAAATACAAACGAAAGTGCAGAAAAAATTGAAAGTGCCAGTCATATGATTCAAAGTATTGCAGAGCAGACTAATCTCTTGGCATTAAATGCAGCAATAGAAGCAGCAAGGGCTGGAGACGCAGGAAAAGGTTTTGCTGTTGTAGCTGAAGAAGTTAGAAAGCTAGCCGAAAGTTCTAATGAATTCACAGAAGAAATAGTTACAATAATAAAAGATTTAACTTCCAAAACAGAATACGCAGTAGATAATATTAAGAAGGTTGAAGAATCTACAGAATCTCAAGTTAGAAGCGTAGAAATAACCAATGAAAAATTTAATGGTATTGCTCTAGCAATAGAAAAAATGAAAAGAGCAATAGAGAATGTTAACCATTCTGGAGAAGAAATGGAAAATAAAAAAGAAGAAATAATAGCAATTATTGAAAATCTATCTGCAATATCAGAAGAAAATGCTGCTGGAACAGAAGAAACATCAGCAGCTGTAGAAGAACAATTAGCATCTATACTGGAAATAGAAAATGCATCTGAAATTTTATTGAACTTAGCAGAAGAAATGTATCAAGGCATCTCGAGACTTAAATATTAAAACAATATTACTTAATTCTTTTTTGATTTATATGAAATATGTAGATATTCTTAGATAATTAAAGACTTCTTTTAATATGATGTGGTTTTTTAATATGCGCCGCAAATTTATTATAAATTAATCAATTTTGTGGCGTTTTACGTTATTGCAATTATCCCCATTATTTCGTATACTATAATAGTTGAGTGAGCGACGGGGTGTAGCGCAGTTTGGTAGCGCACGTGGTTTGGGACCATGGGGCCGGGGGTTCAAATCCTCTCACCCCGACCACTTTATATAAGGATGAAGGCTGATAACGTTGGAAATCAGCCTTTTTTTCTTTTTTGAAATTGTGTATACTTGGGTACAATTTGTTGGATTTGAAACAATTGGCACGCGAAATGGCACGGAGATTAATGATATAATTTATTGAAATAAGGACCTTCTGAGGTTCTTATTTTTTTATTTGGCACGAAAACCAAAGCACTTGCATGGTAAGCAAGAGGTCGATTGTTTACTATTGAATAGAATAGTATTCAATAGTAAAATGTCAAAAAGACCAGGGTTAGTTTTCTGGTCTAATAACACTTAATGCTCTAGAAGATTTTTCTTTTCTCTCTATAAATCCTTTTTGTAGACCTTATTCATGTAGAATTGTTTTGTGTTAATCGTTTGCTTAGTAGCATTAATTGTTGATTAATAAATTCTCTTTTTTGATTCTCTTTTTCATTTATATACATCCATCTTTTATTAGATATCCGGTCACTTATTAGACCTATATGCACAATTAATCCTATTAGGAGATCCATCCTAATAAAATCTTTAATTATCGATGCTATAAAGTAAATAATTGATGGGATTACCATCAGAGGCGAAATAGCACCAACTACCATACTAATAGCTATATCATCCTTATCATAGCCATAATTAGCGTCATTAATTGTTTGATTATTAGCAAATTCTTTTATAGAGTCCAACCATTCATTGAATTTATCTATAGATAATAACCAAGTAGTCATATTACTAAATAAATAGAATGTTATATGAATAATGGTTTTGCATAAAACAAGCACCAAAAGAGCTAACAAAGCAAAAGAAAATATTTGCAACAATCTAGAACTAACAATATTTCTACTTTCTAAATCCTTGTATAAACACTCATAAAATAACACTTCTGAATCTCTATTGCTTAATTTTACCATACTATTAATATATTCTTTATAGGATTTTAACTCATTTTCAATCCATAGTTGTACTTCTTCACTTGTTTTAGCCCTTATTTTCTTTATCTCTATCTCCTTTTCATACTTCCTTAATTCTTGTATATAATACTCAATTAGCTCTAGATCAGACGCATCTACCTTATTCATAAGCTTTTCTATCTTTATTTCTCTTATTTGCTTAAATTTAAAAGGAGCATTTAATCTTATTCTTGACAATAAATTATTAATAAAAGTTAATATAACTGAATGCATGAATTCTAACATAAGCTAGATACGGCCTCCCTTCCATTTTAAATATTATATATTAAATCAATATCCTTATAAATTACCTTTATAGTTAAATAAATTATATCATAGCACATGTTCTTTAGAATCGAGTAGGAGGTAATTAATTATTTTAATTACCGTCCTCTCACACCACCAAGC
>CAYMGW010000119.1:0-7117 GCA_964390085.1 uncultured Tissierella sp. | reverse complement strand
CGCGTTTGTTTGAGTTACCAACTCAAATCTTATGGCGCAACGCGGCGCACAACGTCCAAGTATTTGCGACGTCCCTAAACCGGACCCTAGAGATAGACCCCTTGGCGGTGCTCGCACCCGGTGAAGGGATGTGGTGCACATTGCCCTAGGATTGCTCCACGTGTACCCTTGCGCAAATACAATGTTAGACTTGGACTTCAATACAAATCTAATAGATAGAGAAAAAATTATTTCTATGGTTCAGTCTGGAGAATTGAAACCTAATGTTTCTTACAACCAGAATTTAATACAACTTCCTGATGAGTATAAACATCTATCAAAAGGTGGAGGAGATATAATGATTGAAAGGGAAGGAGATACGCTTAAAATATTCTTCTTTACTTTTAGAGGAATACTTGACAACTTTTCAGGTTTTGCTTATATTGCAGATAATAGTGTGTTATCGCAGACAGATTTTAATGGTGATTTTGATGAAATTATTAAGAAAAGAGAACATTGGTTTTGGGGAGCATCGAGATAAACAATGATAATGTTGGTTGTATATCGTAAGGATTAAAAAAAATTACACATAACAGCGTATTTTCAACACTTAACGTAGATGACTGCAGTTGTGGCGTGTCGTGAATACACGGGACGTTAGTGCAATTCCTAAGTAAGTTTTTTCAATATAAAATAAAATTAAATATAGATTATTTATATAAGAAAGAAGTATTAAGATATGAAAATATACATTGTCGGTTCAGTTTCCAGTGGCAAATCTACACTTGCAAAAAAGTTGTCTGAAACATTAAGAATTCCTTACAGATCACTTGATGAAGTTGTACATATTCCCGATAAGTCAAACCCTTGGGGTAATCGAAAAAGGAAAGTTGAAGAACGGGATAAATTGTTTTATTCAGTAATACAACAACCAAAATGGATTATTGAAGATGTGGGGAGAGCTTGTTTTGAAGAGGGTTTAAAGAAAGCGGATAAAATTATCTTGCTTGAAATTTCTACAAAAATAAGGATTACAGAATAATTAAACGATGGATAAAGCAGCGACTTGGTATTGAAAATTGTGTTTATAATCCACGATATGAAATGCTTAAATGCATGCTGAAATGGTCAAAAGATTATGATTTAGGAAAAGATAAATTAAGAGATCGGATTTCTCAACATCAAGAGAAAGTTATTATTTTAAGAAACAATAAAGATATTAATATGTTTTTGGAGCAAATCAAAATAGGGTGAAGACGGAACTGCAATCCTATAAAGAAAATTATGGTCATGTTCAAGCATTAAAAGGAGTTTTGGATGACTATCCTGAAATACCAATTATCTCATTTGATTAAATATATTTTAAATCACTAATAAATTGGGGCTGGTAAGATAGTTTGGGGGGAATAAAATGGCTAGTTTTGAGAATTTAAAACCAATCTATAGAAGTAAGTTACGTATTTTCTTTGGTAAAAGATATTATAGACTACTTAGATATTTTAATTGGTACCTGGGTAGTAAAAGTTATGCAAAATCAAAATGCAGTAAACATTTAGAGAATATATTTTTTTCACATAGAACGCCTTTATATAGAAATTTAAGAAATGTAGATATGTGGTTACAGCAAAATAAAGTTGAAAATTTAAAGATTGCACTGAATAGAGTTAATGGAATACTTATAAAACCAGGTGAAACATTTTCATATTGGAAAAGTATCGGAAATCCAACAAGATTCAAGGGTTATAAGAAAGGAATGAATCTTTACTACGGAAGTTTTAGAGCAGAAATTGGCGGAGGATTATGCCAGTTATCAAATCTAATATATTGGATGGCATTACATACACCATTAACAGTAATTGAGAGGCATAGACATAGTTCTGATGTTTTTCCTGATTCCAATAGAACACAACCATTTGGTAGTGGTGCAACGTGCGTTTATAACTATAGGGATTTACAAATTTCAAATGAAACTAATGAAACATATCAAATCAACATCAGAATTGAAGACAATCATCTTATAGGTGAAATTAGAACTGATATGAAACCATATCTAAAATATAAAGTATATGAGAAAGAACATAAAATAACCCACGAATATTGGGGTAGCTACGTAAGACATAATCTTATTAGAAGAGAGATATTTGATATAGATAATAATTTAATAGATGACGAATACATATGTGAAAACCATGCATTAATGATGTATGAACCATTAATCAGTGTAAGTGAAAAATCTGTGACATAGAGGATTGGCTATCGTATAAAATTGCATTTGCATAAGGGTGGGAAGGGTGCAATCTTAGGACGTTGTGTACTATATCCCTTTACCAATCTATTGGAGGTTGAATATTATGAACGTAATTTTAAAGCAAAGAATGAAGGATCATGTTATAGTTTTCTGGGAAAAAACTCAAGACGAAGAAATACAAAAATCATTCCCTCTCAGCATTAAATCATTGGAAGAGGCATTGATATTATACGAAGAATCTCTTAAAGATGGAGCATTAAGTTATGGAAAAGTTATCTACTATGAAGGGAAATATATTGGAGATATATGGTGTTATGGTATAGATGTAATTAATGAAAAAATGGCGATGTTGAGTATTGTCATCTTTGAAAAAGAGTTATGGGGAAAAGATATAGCGACACAGGCTACTAAAGTTTTTATTAAAGAAGTTTTTAGTAAATACAAAATAGAAAAGATTGGAGCTTTTACATATACGTTTAATAATAGGTCAATAAGTCTATTGGAAAATGTTGGATTCGCTAAAGTGGAAGCATTTGTTGAAGATGAAATCGAATCACTATATTTCGAAATAACTAGATAATATAAAAGAATGAATAAGCAGATTAATTGTAATCGCATAGTTTCAAGTCACTTGGAACAGATGAATATTAAACACAATAGACAAATTTTGAAGATTAGGAGACATATAGAAGCTAAGTGCAATAGTTAATTTCTATGCAGGGATTACAGTGATAAAAGGTTCCGCTACTTTCTACTAGATTTGGTATTTAAAAAAGTCAATGAAGGGGAGGAGTTTTAAGCATGAATTATAGAATAATATACGCACATCATAGTAATTATCCAAAACCAATTACAATAGAAAAAGGTACAAAATTAAAAATAGGAAATAAGTATGATGGACCAGAAAGTTGGGAGAATTGGAGATTTTGCTATACATTAGATAATGAGACTAATGGATGGGTTCCAGAACAGTTACTTGTTATTGAAGATGAGTATGGAATAATCTTGGAAGATTATACGGCGAAAGAATTAAACGTTGAAAAGGATGAAATAGTTGAAGGAATAAAAGAACTCAATGGCTGGTTATGGTGTGTAAAGATAGTTGATAGAGATGAGGGATGGTTACCCAAAGATAAGTTAACTAGCTGTTGACTGAATAAGTAAGGAAGGAAAGATCCTTGAAAGTGTTAGTTCTTGAGATTATAGATACTGTGGAAGTTCTGAAAGTTATTATTAAACAAAGATATATATAAAAGACAGTTAGATTGAACAAATTAATCCTTACATCACTTCACTGGGAGCAAAGCTCCACCAGGGGGTATTCCTAATTACATGAACTCAAAAGGATTATAAAAGATTATAAGTGGGTTATGGAGGTAATAAAATGAATAAGAAAATATGTTTTGTTTCAAATTTGTGCTTGTTATTATGGATTTTTTTAGATATGGTGGGAATGAGTATTGGTGGCCATATTTTAGTTACTAGGTCATATAAAGATGATGGGATATATTTTCTTATATTTTTATTCTTGCTTATCTGGTTTGCTTTTAAAGAGAGAATAGGAAAGTATTTACTCACAGGTTGGCATTTCATGTGGTTTTCAACCCAGTTTTTATCACATTGGTACTTTACTATATTTGGTCCTTCAGAAGGAAAAATAAATTATTTTGCTGATACTATAAAACTAATATCATCTTCAGATTATATCAAAAACATGGTGTGAGTGCTGTAATGGACATGTAATAAAAACATATAATATGATTTGCGATAAACCTGTTTTATCTGAAATTCAAGAAACTATGGCTAGCAGTGGAAGAGATTGTATTTTTAAAATAAATATCTGATTATTTTTTTATACTTATTTTATAAAAAGCAAGATGTTGTAGAAACTCTGCAGTAAGAATTATTCATAGAACAGGAGGATTGTAATGAGTAATAATTTAGGATTATCTATAGCAAAAAATCAATGCGATATAGTAGCATTTTGGAAATTGTTTGATAGTTACATTAATGAGCTATCTTTAAATGCATCTTTAGGAGATGAGTTTGACTTAGATTATTTTCATTCTGACGAATATAGAGGTGCAATTAATAAGTTAAGGACAAGACATACAAATCCATTAAGGATATTTTTCATAAGTAAAGATGAAATCATCATTGGATTTTTAATGTATGTTACGTATTTTGACGAAGAGGGAAAATGCTTTTTAATGGAATATTACATTGAACCAAATTACCGAAACTTAGGTTATGGTAGGTTAGCCTACTTGAAGGCTGAAAAGCTTATTAATGATGAAGGAGCTTCATACATTGAACTGACACCAACAAACGAATCAAACGAGAGATTTTGGGGCAGTGTTGGATTTAAGAAGTCTACAGATAAGGATGAAGATAACAAATACTATTATCGAAAATCATTTTAAGTCTAAAAAGCAAAATAGAATTAATCTTTAGCTTTATCTTAGTAAGCTACATTTCATACTAATGTACGTTATCTAAGATAATTATAATGAACACGGAGTGATGCAAATGGCAAATGCGAAAAAACAATTTATATACGTTTTGAAGTTGATACCATCTCTATTGAATCTAAATAATTGGACAGAGAGAGAAAAAAAATAATAGAGAGACATTTTGCTAAATTACAGGAGTTACTTGATGAAGGGAAGCTTATTTTAGCAGGCAAAACCTTGGGGATAGATGAAAAAACGTTTGGGATAGTAATTTTAGAAGTTGAATCAGAAGAGGATGCAATCACTATCATGAGAAATGATCCTTCTGTAGCAGAAGGAATAATGACAGCAGAATTATTTCCCTATAAGGTTGCTTTAATAAATAATAAAAGTGGACAAGAAAATATTAATAAATAATACAATATAGGAGGAAATTATCAGGTTTTGTTGAAATTCTAATACAGAAATAAAAACTGGAGTGATTTTATGCATATATATGGTGTTATAAATATAGACATGATTGATTCAAGAAAATTATTGGATAGATCAAGTGTACAATCTGCTCTTAAAGATTATATACAAACAGTTAATTCACAAAATCAAGAGTATCTTTTGGCTCCTATAACATTTACATTAGGAGATGAGTGGCAAATTGTTTTAAAAGATCCCTCTAATAGCTATAAATTTATTGAAATTTTTCAGACTTTTCTTAAGAAATACGAAATTGACATATATGCGGGAATTGGAATAGGCACACTAAGCACTAATGTTTATGAAGATACAAGACTTATGGACGGAGATTGTTTTATTAAAGCTAGAGAAGCATTAAATATAGTTAAAGATAGGAATAGATTTTATAATGATAATTTAAACAGTAAGGAAAATAATGTTTACTTCAAAGCGCGTGAAATTTTTATTGGAAAACAAAAAGGTTGGATAAACGTTCCAAGCGAAGTAACTGCTTTAAACGAAGTGGCTGCTTCAAGCGATGTAGCTAATTCCTTTGAAGACTATAGAGAAATCAATGATTTATCGATAAATAAGATTATTAATGCGTTAATTGAGAATACAGAAGTCTTAAAAAAGAAAATTACTAAGAAACAATCAGAAATAATAGAGCTTTATCAGCAGGAAGGTTCATATGGTAATATAATAAGAATAAAACCTGAGATATCAAAAGCAAGTATAAGTCAAAAAATAAATGATTCAAATTATTTTCTCATAGAGAATAATAGAATTATAATAGAAAAGCTTTTTAAACTATATTGTGAAATTAGGAAAGGTATTGGAAATGAGATTTAGAGTTTTATTATTTTTAGTCCTTAGCCATTTGATAGGAGATTTTATTTTACAGTTTAAATATATTCTTAATAAAAGATTTAACAAAAACAAAAAAACTGTTTTGCTTGGCAATTTAATACATGCCTTAATGCATCTGATTTTAATACTTATGTTTTTTTCTTTTTACTTGTTACTAGATAGGTCTTTTGAAATTTCAAAGTACCTTAAGATATCTGCTTTATTAGTACTTTTTCATCTTTGTATAGATACAATAAAATCATTCCTTATTCTAAGATATCCTTTCTTTGATAATAACATTTTTATATTTATGTTAGACCAAGTAGTTCATATTGTAGCAATAATCTTAGCATTATTTGAATTTAGTTTTATTGAAATTTTAGAAGATATGTCAACTTTTATTGAAGGCTATCCTGACAATATCAATATATTTGATAGATATCTAATAGCAATGATAATATTTTTATTAGCTACATTTGTAACTGGTATTTTTATTAAGAAGTTTATTAATTATATTAGTTTTAAAAGTGTTTCAACTTTTATTAACAGAGGAAATATAATTGTTAAATCTAATAATAGTCATATAGGTATCAACAATGGTGGTTATATCATTGGTATATTAGAGAGAATTATAGTATTATTTGGTATAGCAATTATGCAGCCAGGAATAGCTGGGTTTGTTCTTACGACAAAATCAATTGCTAGGTTTAAAAAGCTAGATAATGATAGCTTTGTAGAATATTTTATAATAGGAACTTTTATTAGCTTTATTTCTGCAATAATTGGAGGGATAATTATTTATTCTTTAAATATCATTCCAATCATCAAATAAAATAACCATAGGAGAATTTATAGATTTGGCTAATTTTATTGCCTCTCTTGCTCTATGGAATGATGGACCATCTAGTTGGTTTACTGTCAATTCAAAGTTATGGATGCAAACATCACCTATTCCAATTCCTATGTAAAATTTTATTTCTGGGATGTATTTTTTGAAAAAGTTTATTATTTTGAAGTAATCACATGGATATTTTAATAATCCTTGCCATTCATCTCCAATAGTAATAAGAAATGGTGATATTATTAAATCTTTAAATATTCTGTTTGTTTCTTTTAACATGTCAATAATTTTATATTG
>CAYMGW010000118.1:6876-7165 GCA_964390085.1 uncultured Tissierella sp. | reverse complement strand
AAGATATTTAATCCCTTCAGATTTTAGGAGGGATTTTTTATGTTGATTTTAGATGTAAACAATGTGAAAAAATATTATGGATATAGACTTATATTGGATATAAAAGATTTAAAAGTGTATTCAGGTGAGAAAATAGGCTTGGTTGGATTAAATGGATGTGGTAAAACTACATTACTAAATTTAATTGCAAAGGAAATAAAGCCTGATAATGGAACAATAAAAACAACTATGGAGCCATTCTATATTAAACAGTTAGAAGATGGGGCTAATAAAGAAGTAGATAATGAAT
>CAYMGW010000118.1:0-6866 GCA_964390085.1 uncultured Tissierella sp. | reverse complement strand
ATATATGAGTAAACTAGGACTAAAGGATAAAAATAAGGAATTCATGAGTGGTGGAGAGTTAACTAGATTAAAAATTGCTAAGTTCTTGACTGATAATAGAAAATTTCTTCTTGCAGATGAGCCAACTTCCAATCTTGATTTTGAAGGAATAAATTTATTAATAGAAAAATTAATTAAATTTGATGGATGTATGATTGTTACTTCTCATGACAGGGATTTATTAGATAAGGTATGCAACAAGATAATAGAGATTGAAGATGGTAAAATTAAAATATATGAGGGAAATTATTCTGATTATAAAACTCAAAAAGAATTACAAAAAAAGACTCAAGAAGCAGAATATGAGAAATATATTAGAGAAAAAAGAAGATTAGAGAAGGCACTAATTGATATAAGGAAAAAATCAGATAAAATAAAAGGACCACCTAAAAGAATGGGAAATTCTGAGGCGAGACTTCATAAAATGGGTGGGCAAAAGGCCAAGAAAACTTTGGATAATAAGGTTAAAGCCATAGCTTCTAGAATTGATAAATTAGAAGTAAGGGATAAAGTAAGAGAAATAGATAGGATGAAAGTTGATATTAAAGCTGATGAGATTTTTTCAAAAATAGTTATTGAAGGCAAGAATATTACTAAGACTTTTGGCAAGAGAATACTATTCAAGAACTCTAATTTTCAAATATATAATAAATCCAAGGTAGCTTTAATTGGCAACAATGGATGTGGGAAAACTACGTTATTGAAAATGATACTAGAAAATGGGCCTAATATTAATATTTCTAAGAAAGCCAACATAGGATATTTTAGCCAAGATCTGAATATTTTAGATGAAAATAAAACCATAATAGAAAACCTCCTTGTATTAAATTGTCTAGAGCAAGATGCAAGAGATATTTTAGCAAGATTTCTTTTTAAGAGAGATGATGTATATAAAAGGGTTAGTATGTTAAGTGGAGGGGAAAGGGTAAAAGCATCCCTGGCAAAAATACTATTAAGTGATTTTAATATATTAATATTAGATGAACCAACTAATTATTTAGATATATATTCAATTGAAGCAGTAGAAGAAGCCTTAATAAACTATGATGGCACATTACTATTTGTGTCCCATGATAGAAGATTGATTGAAAGAGTGGCAGATACAATAATGACTATAGAAAATAATCAAATTAAAACATTTCAGGGAACTTTTAATGAATATAATAAAGCTCTAGTCAATGATTATAATAGTAAAGATTTAATCTATAAGAGGTTTATATTAGAAAATAAACTAAGTGAAGTAATAGGGGTTCTTTCTACTTCCACCAATGCAGAGGAAAAGGAGAAGCTTGATTTAGAATATCAAAAATTATTAAAAGAGCTAAATGAAATCAGAATATAAACCCACGGAAGTGGGTTTTTAAATTCCTTCTACAGTGCTATAATATTAATATTGTATAGAATGAAGCAAAAACACCAAGGAGATGTAATATAATATGAAATATGTAACTAGCGATATACACGGCGAACTAGATAGGTTAAAAAAACTTATTGAAACTATAGAACTTTCAAGAGACGATATACTCTATATAATTGGAGATTTAGTTGATAGAGGAGATAAGCCTATTGAGACTATAGAATTTGTCATGACTCATCCACAGATAGAAGTAATTATGGGGAATCATGATGAGATGATGCTTCATTCACTAAAGTATAAAAATGAGAAGCAAATAGAAAGATGGAGTAGAAATGGGTGTGAACCTACTATAGAAGGCTTTTCCAAGAGAACTTTAGAGGAACAAGAAAAGATTTTATCTTATATAGAGGGATTACCTTATTTTAAGATAATAGATAATAAATATTTATTGGTGCATGCTGGATTTGAACCTTCAAGATTATTTGAGAATATGGTAGATAAGCCTTTGGAAGAGGCTTTGATTGAACAGAAAGACAGGCTTGTTTGGGTAAGAGAAGATTTTCTAAAAAATAAAGCTTTAGATAACTTAATAACTATATTTGGACATTCTCCTAGAAGATATATAGACAAGCTATTTAAAAGAGATTCGAAACTACCTTATGAAATTTGGTTTGATAATACATATAGGGATAAAATAGGGATTGATACAGGGAATTGCTATGAAGGTGGTAGACTAGCTTGTTTGAGACTAGATGATCATAGAGCGTTTTATGTTGAATAATGAAGGGGATGTTTCTGTCTTCAGATAAAACAGAAACATCCCTTTCATTATTACCTAAATTCAACATCTCCAGATGAAGTGCTAATATCAATAGATTTTTCTCCTGAACCTATTGTAGCTCTAAATTTGCCTTTTTCATTTTCTTTTATATCCATATTTACAGATGAATCAAAGTCACCTGAAGAAGTTGAACCCTTTATATTGTAACTAGCATCATTGCTAAATATAATAGAAACATCACCAGAGCTAGTTGAGATTTTCATATTTCCACTTACTTTTTCATTATCTAGGAAAATATCTCCAGAACTAGAAGATGCATTGACTTCACCTATGGAATTTTCTAATTTAATGTTACCAGAAGAAGTGGATAGGTCTAATATATTACCTTCTAAATTTTCTAATTCTAGATCACCAGAACTAGCGGAAATACTGAAATCTTTTCCAATTAAATTCTTCATATAGATATCTCCAGAGGAAGTGGAAGTATTAAAGTCACCTTTAAATGATTTTGGTACAAATACTTCTAAGACAACATCGGACTCCATTACTGAATAACTATTTGTATTTGATTCAAGTTTAATATTTAAGTCACTAGATTTTTTTTCAACCTTTAAAGTAGGCAACACATTGGATTTCATCTTACCATAATAACGGATGCGAACATCATCTCTATCTTCTGAAGTAACTTTAACATCTATGAAAGGAGATGAGACGGCTATATTATTTATTCCATCTATTTCAGAGAATTTTTCTTCATCAACTGTTTCCCATTTTAGCTTATTAGAGCTTATACCAAACCAATTCCAGACACTAGAGCTTTTACGAATACTAGAACCAGAGCTTTTATCAATACTAAAACCTGATTTATTTCCATCCTTAACCTTAATACCGTCCCATCCAATGCTGACTTCATCTCCACCATCATTCACTTTGATTCCATCCCATCCTATGACTACATGATCATTTCCATCATTAACTTCTATCCCATCTGTACCTATTTTCACAATTTCATCCTTAGATTTAATATTAATTAAGTTGCCGGATTTAGAGCCCATAAATCTATAATTATCATTATACCTTAGGGATAAGAATCCTACTCCAAGAGCAATTAAAGCAACAGCTACTAAAATCGGAACAAATCTTCTAATATTCATTTTACAACCTCCTATTTATTAATTATTTCTACATTCCACTGAATATACTTAACAACTAGCTTATAAAATCCTTTTGTCACATATATAGATAAGATTATCCCCAATGCACCTAATGCAAGTAACCCTATACCAAATGATATAGAAGTAAGTATATGGATTGATGGTATTGGGGCAAAGATTGTAATTGGAAAACCGAGTAAAATTCCAAATCCACCAACTATAAAACTAATAGCTATCGCATATGATGCAATTAACAAGGCTACCACTGTCATAAAAGGAGCAAATACTATTATTATGTTAAAAAATATTAACAACAATGTAATTAATAATTTTCTTGTATTATCATTAGAAGTACTTGTGTTATAACTATTCCTATTATAGTTAGGCTTATATGTTGTTCTATAATTATTTGCAACCTCCCTAGGATCTCCTAATTCCTTAGATATTTCTTCCTCTGATTTACCTTTGGAAATGCCTATTTCAAAATGTTCTTTATAGTCAGATAAGATATCTTCGATTTCATCCATAGGTAAGCCTTGTAGGCATATTCTCAATCTATCTAAATATTCTTTTCTATTCATGATAAATCCCCCCTCAATATATTATTTACACCATCAATAAAACTTTCCCATTCTATTTCTAATTCTTCATAAACTTCCTTGCCTCGAGCAGTTAATTCATAGTATTTTCTTGGAGGACCTTCTTGGGATTCCTCTAGGTAAGTAGTTACATATCCTTCAGTTCTAAATTTTCTAAGTAAGGGGTAGATAGTTCCCTCAGAAATATTTATATACTGTGAGATATGTTCAACTAACTCATAACCATAAAAATCTTTTCTATCTAGCAAGGAAAGAACACAAAGCTCTAGCACACCTTTTTTAAATTGAATATTCATAAGTTTCTCTCCCTAGTATTATATATTGGCTATAGTATATCATATGCTACCTTTTATTGCAAGGTACTAAAATAAAAATAATAGCTGCAAATTTTTTGCAGCTAAAAACTTAATTCTTCTCTATGAACACTTACGCTTAAGACTATTCCTATACAAATCATATTGGATAATTGGAACGTACCTCCATAGCTCATGAAGGGAAGAGGAATACCTGTAATAGGCATGAGTCCTATAGTCATTCCTATGTTTTCCCATATGTGGAAAAGGAACATTGCTGCGAAGCCTATTATCATTAAAGAACCAAATAAATCCTTAGATTTTCTTGCTATTACAATAAACCTATTAAGTAATACAAAATATAGTAAAATAAGTCCAAGACCTCCCATAAGTCCCAGTTCTTCACCTATTACAGAAAATATAAAATCTGTTTGCTTCTCTGGTATATAGTTGAATTGGGTATACACACCTTCAAATAAACCTCTGCCAAAGATTTTTCCAGACCCAATAGCAACTTTACCTTGCATAGCTTGATAACCAGTTCCTATAGTATCTCTTTCTGGGTCTAGAAAGTTAAAAATACGATTCCTTTGATACTCATCAAGTCTAAACCATAGTACAGGAAGACTGAGTAGTCCAAGTAAAAATGCATAACCGATATATTTCCACCTTACTCCAGCAATAAATAACATTGCAGCTATAAAAAACACAAAAACCATGGCAGTACCAGCATCTGGCTGAAGAAGTATTAGTACTACTGGTGCAAAGGCAAAGGCTAATATTTTTAATAGAGTGAAGGGTTCATTTACATTTTCTTTATGATTATCTATAAATTTAGCTAAGGAAATAATTAAGCCAATTTTTACAAATTCAGCTGGTTGAAATATTACAGGTCCAAGTTTTAGCCAAGAGTTTGAGCCCCATTGTTCCTTGCCAATACCCCATATCAAAACAGCAAGAAGTAAAATATTACATACTACATAAATTGGTATATAAAGTTTTCCTAGAAATTCGTAATCTAATAAGACTAATACAATAATTGCAAATATTCCAAGGATAGTTGCAATGCCTTGAGTCTTTACATAGTCCATAGTTTCATAGCTTAAGGTTGCACTCATTATCATAAGGAGACCATATCCACAGAGTAACAAGGTGGTTAAAAATAATATATAGTCAAATTTCTTATAGGCCTTCTTCTTTAAATTAAACATTATATTTCTTCCTTTCGTTAGGTAAGCTACTTATAAAAAATCAATAGATTCCCCATTTTTACCTTAAATTCAATTATAACATATTTTATTAGTTTCAAATAGTTAAAAATATATGACAATGTGGTATTATAATATATAGGAAAGGGTGATTAGGATGCTAAATATTGGTTGTCATTTGTCTATTTCCAAAGGATTGTATAATGCTGCATTAGACGCAGTGTCTATAGGAGCTAATACATTTCAATTTTTTACAAGAAATCCTAGGGGCGGAAAGGCAAAAGATCTTGATATGGAAGATATAAATAAACTTAAAGAGATAATTGAGGAATATAAATTTGCACCACTTTTTGCCCATGGGGCATATACTATGAATCTAGCTTCAGATAAGGAGGAGACTAGGGAGTTTGCAAAGATGATATTGAAAGATGATTTAGAAAGATTAAATCTAATTCCAAATGCTTATTATGTATTTCATCCTGGTTCCCATGTAGGACAAGGAAGTGAAAAAGGTATAGAGCATATAGTGAAGGCCCTTAATGAAGCAATAGATGAAAATAATGATTCAATAATCTTACTAGAGGGCATGTCAGGTAAAGGCACAGAAATAGGTAGAAATATGGAGGAACTTAAGGCAATAATAGATGGTGTGAAGAATAATAAAAACCTTGGAATATGTATCGATAGTTGTCATTTATACTCAGCTGGATATGATGTAGTTAATAAATTAGATGAAGTATTAGAAGAGATAGATAAAATAGTAGGTATAGATAGACTTAAAGCAGTACATCTTAATGATAGTAAGGTGGAGTTTGGCTCTAATAAGGATAGACATGAGGTAATAGGAAAAGGAACTATTGGTTTAGAGGGGATAATAAATATAATCAACCATCCCTTACTAAGAAATTTACCCTTTAATTTAGAGACACCAAATGAATTAGAGGGATATAAAGAAGAAATTGAAATGCTTAGAAAGGAATATAGATGAATCCACTAAATCAATATATAATTGAGAAATCTAAAGAGCTAAATATAGATATCTGCGGTTTTACAGATGTTTTGCCATTGAATAATTTAAAGGATTATCTTATATATAGGGAAGAAAAGGACATAAAAACTGAATTTGAGGAGAAGGATATAGAAAAGAGAATAAATCCGAAACTTACTATGGCAAACTGTAAATCCATTATTGTTCTGGGAATTTCCTATAATGTAGATTATGATGAAGCAAAAAGAACCGTCCCTAGTGCTTTTCCCTTAAGGGGTAGATTATCAAAATCTTCTTGGGGTATAGATTATCATGAGGTTTTAAAGCGAAAGATAGAACTTCTTATTGAAGAGATAAAAAGAAAAGTAGAATTTGAGTATAGATATTTTGTAGATACTGGACCTCTAATAGATAGAGAGTTAGCAAAGAAGGCTGGCATAGGATATT
>CAYMGW010000117.1:0-7182 GCA_964390085.1 uncultured Tissierella sp. | reverse complement strand
ACGGTATTTTTATGCCTAATAATAATTATTTAACCTATAATTAATATTATTTTTAAGAAGTAAGGGGGTGATACTATTTTAAATTCAATAGACTTACTACAAATAGATAATAGAGGTATAGATATGTTTCATTGTTTTAGAGTTGCTGAATTAGTTTCTAAGTTATGTAGTCAATTGGAAATGAGTAATGAAGAAAAAGAGGAAATAGTTTTATCCGCTGCCATGCATGATATAGGAAAAAGTAAAATAGATATATCCATATTAAATAAACCAGGTAAGTTAAATCACAAAGAATGGAATGAGATAAAACTACATCCTAAATATGGAGCAGCTATTGCTTTAATGATGGGATATAGTGTAAACATATTTCAAAACATCTTGTATCATCATGAAAATAGTGACGGAACAGGATATCCTAAAAGATTAAGGGATGAACAGATACCATTAGGAGCCGCTATAATAAGAATCTGCGACAGTTATGATGCTATGAGAAGTATAAGACCATATAATCGTATAATGACGCATACGGAGGCTCTAGAGGAGTTGATAAAAAATAAGAAAATATATAGAAAAAATATATTAGACGAATTTATAAAGTTAGATCTAAATATGTTTCAAAAATATTATAAGTAGCTCATGAAGGACATTAAAAAGAATGTCTTTTTTATTTTGCAAAACTAAAGGAGATATATAGTTCCATTGTTTTTATAAATGTTAGTCATAACAGGCTTTATCATATATGATACTCATAAAAATATTTTAGAGGTGATTTAATTGAGCAGACTACAAGAGGTAAAAGATATTTATAAGGAAATAATGAATAGAGTAACGTCTAGTGCAGATGAATGGAAGAACTTTCTTAACTTTTCTTCGAGAATATATAAATATAAATTTGACAATAAGATATTAATTTACGCTCAAAAGCCAGATGCTACAGCAGTAGCAACTATGGAATTTTGGAATAGGAGAATGGGGAGGTATGTGAACAAAGGAACTAGGAGCATTGCAGTATTTGATAAATCTAAATCTCCTTTAGTTTTAGAATATTTATTTGATGTGTCAGATACAAATGGTCTTGATTACACATTACCAAATATATGGAAGTTAAATAGTGAAAATCATCAAGAACTAATGTTTGTTTTATCTGAAAAATGGGGTGTAATAGAAGTAAGTTTAGAAGGATTAATCTCTAAACAAATTAAAGAATTATTATCAAGTAATCCTGAAACATATTTGAGTGATGCATTAGAAGAATTAAAAAGCCTACCTGGTTATAATTATTCAATGCATAATCAATATATAAAAACTGTAGAAGATAGTATAAGATATATAGTATATTTAAGATGTAATCTAAATTTATCAGAATTTGACAACCTTGATACACTAGAGAATATATCTGACTTTAATACAAATAGAACGACATATGAATTAGCATATGCAGTAAGTAGCATATCTGAAGAAATGCTTAGAGTTATAGAAGGAGAAGTTCAAGACATAATAAAAAATATAAGGAGTGAGAATAAAAATGAAGAAGCCATTAGTAGAACTAGAATACCAGGAGAAAGATGGGATAATGTATCCTCAAATAGAGGTGGAGAATATGCCGCTAGGAAAATACGGGATGATATTTCACAATTATCTGAAGGAAAACCACGAGAAGCGTTTCACTTGGCTGATGATGAACGGGGATCTAATGGACATATGTCGTCAAGTGGAGAAGGAAGCGAAGGAGAAATTCAGTCTACTAGAGAAACAATTACTGGAGAAAGACCCAATACCGAATCCAATGGATACATACGAAAATTATCGTCACAGGGACATGATAAGAAGGGAAGCCGAGGAAATAGTATTGAAGGAGATAGTTTACAAGAACAGATAAGTTTTTTACCTTTTGATAAAAAAGAGTCACAATCAGAACATGATAGTGACTCTTTTTTTATGATTGAAAAAGATATAAAGGAAGAAATAATTAAATTGGTTTTATTATCTGGGACAGGATTTGAAAGAGGAAAAGAAAGAGTAAATACTTTTTTCCTAAATAATTTTGAAAATAAAGATAGAAGTGAAATGTTAAAAAAAGAATATGGACTTGGTGGTGCAAGTATAAGTCTAGAAGATGGTGGACATTTATATTGGAATACAATTTCTGTAAAAGGGATAGAGATAAGATATAAAAAGGATGATATAAGTTTTACAGAAATATTAAACTGGTCTAAAGTTGCAGATAAGATTCAAGAATTAATTGAGAATGGAGAGTATTTAGACGAAAAGATTAATAAATTAAGGAAAGTTGATAATGAAATTGAGTTAATAGCAAATGAAGAAGGGGAAATATCAAAAGATGAAGATATAACTTCATCTTTTGATATTGATGATGAAGTAGGAGAGATTGATGAAAAACAAAACCATATACCTATAAATTATAAATATGATCCTAATGATGAAATAGGAGTTGGAGGATTAAAGACTAAATATAATAGTAATATAGATGCCATAAAAACATTAAAGGTTATTGAAAAAGAAAGTAGATTTGCTACAGCTGAAGAACAGAAAATTCTTGCTAAATATGTAGGTTGGGGAGGAATGCCACAGGCATTTGATAAAAAAGCTACAGGCTGGTTAAGTGAGTATGAAGAATTAAAAAGTATTTTATCTGAAGAAGAATATATAAGTGCTAGAGCTTCTACTCCTAACGCACATTATACTTCGTCAATAATAATAAAAGGAATATATAAAGCATTAGAGAACTTTGATTTTAAAGAAGGAAATATTATAGAGCCTTCATTGGGAATTGGTAAATTCTTTTCTCTACTACCAGGTAGTATGGATAATTCTAAGCTATATGGAGTAGAGCTAGATGATATATCAGGAAGAATTTCAAAACAACTATACCAAGATGCAGATATTAAAATTCAAGGATTTGAAGAAACTAACTATCCTGATAATTTCTTTGATATAGCAATAGGTAATGTACCCTTTGGAGATTATAAGCTACATGATCCAAAGTATAATAAGCATAACTTCTTTATACATGATTATTTCTTTGCAAAAACATTAGACTTTGTTAGACCAGGTGGAATAATTGCTTTTTTAACCTCCAAGGGAACTATGGATAAAGAAAATAATAGCGTTAGAAAATATATATCAGAAAGAGCTGATTTAATAGGAGCAATAAGACTGCCTAATACAGCTTTTAAGGATGCAAATACTGATGTAACCTCAGATGTTATATTTCTACAAAAACGAGAGAAAATGTCTGTAAATGAGGCTAGTTGGATAGATATGGGCTTTACCGAAGATAATATCCCTCTAAACAAATATTTTATAGATAATCCAGACATGATGTTAGGAAAAATGGTCTTTGATGAAAGAAGAAAAGGAATGTTTGGAGAAAATAGTACTTATACATCCTTAATAAATGATAATGAAGATTTTGATTTAGAAAAAGAATTATTACAAGCTATAAGCAAGTTAAAAGCAAATATAACTCAATTTGAAAGACAAGACACAAAATCTCAAAATACAATTCCTTCTATTCCTGATGTTAGAAACTTTACCTATACACAAAGAGGTGAATATATATATTATAGAGAAAATACTATAATGAGAAAAATGGAGTTTACAGGTAAGCCTTTAGAGAGAGTGAAAGGACTAATAGCTATTAGAGAAGCTACTAGGGGCCTAATTTATATTCAATCTAGGGGATGTACTGAGGAAGAATTAAAATATTATCAGAAAACATTAAATGAAAGATATGATAATTTTGTAAAGAGTAATGGCCATATTTCATCAAGGGCTAATTCTTTGGTCTTTAGTGATGATAGTGATTATCCTTTATTATGCTCTTTAGAGATTGAAGATAATGAAAAGAACATTATAAAGACAGATATGTTCTTTAAACAGACTATAAGACCGAGAGATGTAATAACAGAAGTTGATTCAGCAGGAGAAGCATTAATTTTAAGTATGAACGAAAGGGGAAAAGTGGATATCCCTTTTATGTTAGAGTTATATAATGTTGATTTTGATACTTTAATTAATGAGCTTAGGGGCCAGATATTTTTAAATCCTCAAAAATATGATAAAGAAAATTTGAAAACTGGATGGGAAACTCAAGATGAGTATCTATCTGGGAATGTACGAGAAAAATTTAAAATAGCGAATATATATGCAGAGAATAATCCGAATCTTTTTGCTATAAATTTATCGGAGTTAGAAAAAATTCAGCCTGTAGATCTAGAAGCTAATGAAATAGATGTAAGATTAGGAACACCCTGGATAGAGCATGAAGACATTGAAGAATTCATATATGAGACCTTGAATACTCCTCATTGGTTACGCAACAATCATAATTCTAGAGTAGGGAGTAATAATGGGGCAGTAAAAGTAGAATATAATAGATTTACATCTAACTGGTCAATATCAAATAAGACAAGTGATTATTCAGTTTCAGCTACTGAAATTTTTGGAACTAAAAGAATGACAGCTTATCATATAATTGAAGATTCTCTTAATCTTAATTCAGTTACAGTAAGAGATAGAGTTGAAGATGGAGATAGTGTTAGATATGTTGTTAATCAAAAAGAAACTATGTTAGCAAGAGAAAAACAGTATCAACTGAAAGAGAGGTTTAAGAGTTGGATATTTGAAGAACCAGAAAGAAGAGCAAAATACGTAAAGTATTATAATGACAATTTCAACAATATAAGACTAAGAGAGTATGATGGAGGTAATTTAACATTTCCAAATATGAATCCTGATATTAAGCTAAGGGCCCATCAAAAAAATGCTATAGCTAGAATATTGTATAGTAAAGATAATACCCTTTTAAATCACTGTGTGGGGGCTGGTAAGTCCTTTGAAATGATAGCAGGATGTATGGAGTTAAAAAGGCTAGGACTTGCAAAGAAAAGCATATTTGTAATGCCTAATCATTTAACAGAACAAATGGGAGCAGAATTTTTAAGACTATATCCTTCGGCTAATATATTAGTTACAACTAAAAAAGACTTTCAAAAACAAAATAGAAAAAAATTTATTAGTAGAATAGCAACAGGGGATTATGATGCAGTTATTATGGGATATACTCAATTTGAAAAAGTCCCAATATCAAAGGAAAGACAAGAAAAAATGTTAAATGACCAAATAAATGAAATAACATACTCTATAGCTGAAGCAAAGTCTTCGAGAGGAGAAAATTGGAGTATAAAGCAGATGGAAAAGTTTAAGAAGAATTTAGAAAGTGAATTAAAGAAATTAAATGACGACACTAAGAAAGATGATATAATAAATTTTGAAGAATTAGGTATAGATACAATGTTTGTAGATGAAGCTCATTATTATAAAAATTGTGCAGTATTTTCTAAAATGAGAAATGTTGCTGGAGTATCTAATACTGCTGCTAAGAAGTCTAGTGATATGCTAATGAAATGTCAATATATCCAGGAGATAAATAATGGGAAAGGTATAGTATTTGCAACAGGAACACCTATATCAAATAGTATGACTGAAATGTATGTAATGCAAAGATATTTGCAACCTAATACATTAAAAGATAGGGATATACATCATTTTGATGAATGGGCTGCAAATTTTGGAGAAGTTGTATCTAGTTTGGAACTTTCTCCTGAAGGTACAGGCTATAGAATGAGAAATAGATTCTCAAAATTTACAAATCTTCCAGAACTTATGGCAATGTTTAGAAACATAGCAGATACACAAACAGCTGATATGTTAAATTTACCAGTGCCTAAATTGAAAGAAGGCAAATATAAACTTATTGCTACTGAGCCAAGTGAATATGTAAAGAATAAAATGAGTGAATTTGTATTAAGAGTTGAAGCAATAAGAAATGGGAGTGTAGCTCCTTATATTGACAATATGTTAAAGATTACAAATGAAGCTAGGTTAATAGGAACAGATCCTAGATTACTTGATAAGAATGCGATAAATGATCCCAATTCTAAAGTAAATGAATGTGTAAATAATATACTTTATGAATATCATAACTCAGATGAAATTAGAGGTACCCAAATAGTATTCTGTGATGTAGGTACTCCTAATTCAGATGGTAGATTCTCGGTATATAATTATATAAAAGAAGAATTGATTAAAAGAGGGATAGCAGAGGATGAAATATGTTTTATACATGATGCAAATAATGAAGCGCAAAGAGAAAAAATATTTACAGATTTAAGACATGGAAATAAAAGAGTAATTATAGGCAGTACCCCTAAGATGGGAACTGGCACAAATATTCAAGATATATT
Source organism: uncultured Tissierella sp. (assembly GCA_964390085.1). Taxonomy (GTDB): domain Bacteria; phylum Bacillota; class Clostridia; order Tissierellales; family Tissierellaceae; genus Tissierella. Next base: position 913 of record CAYMGW010000117.1, on the reverse strand, counting down.
AGTAGCACTTCATCACTTAGACTGTCCTTATAGACCTTCAGATATAGATCAGAGAGAAGGTAGAATATTAAGACAAGGTAATCTGAATGAGGAAGTTAATATCTATAGATATGTTACTAAAGATACCTTTGACAGCTATTTGTGGCAAATAGTAGAGCAAAAGCAAAAGTTTATATCTCAAGTAATGACTTCCAAGTCTATTGCAAGAAATTGTGAAGACATAGATGAAACTGTACTTTCTTATGCAGAAGTGAAGGCACTAGCAACAGGAGATCCAAGAATAAAAGAAAAGATGGAATTAGATAATGATATAGCAAGGCTTAGGGTCTTAAAATCATCCTATGATAATCAAAAATATACACTCCAAGATAACTTCACATTTAAATATCCTAAATTAGTAAATGAATGTGAGCAGCAATTAAAGTATATTCTTATGGATATTGAAAAAAGAAAATTGAATACAAAAATAAATCCTGAAACTAATAAAGAAGAATTCTCCATAGTAATTAATGGAGAAATTTTTAATGATAGGGAAAAAGCAGGAGAATTGCTTCAAACTCAATACTCAAAGGTTGAAGCAGGTAAGGATTTGCATACAGGGGAATATAAAGGATTTGATTTATTATTAAAAAAATCCTTATTCTATGAAGAATATGACATAATAATTAACGGAAATTATAGATATAAAATTAATCTAGGAGATAATCCAGGAGGCAATATCGCCAGGATAGAAAATGGCTTGAAAGGATTAGAAAATAAAGTTAAAGCTATAGAAGAACAGATATCTAATCATAAGAGAAACCTCGAACAATCTAAACTAGAATATGAAAAACCTTTTCAATATGAGGAAGAATTAAATAGAAAATTAGCAAGACAATTTGAACTAAATCAAGAATTAGACTTAAATAAGGAT
>CAYMGW010000116.1:6577-7250 GCA_964390085.1 uncultured Tissierella sp. | reverse complement strand
TGTAACTGCAAAAGAATTACTTAAATAATACATTATATATCTATATAAGTTTCCTTTGACATTACTAAAAGCCATATTAGATATTTTCATTATACCCACCTCCAAGAAGGGATAAAGCATCTAAGATTTCTTTGAAAAATACCTGTCTATTAGAATCCTTAACTATTTCTGTGAAAAACTTTCCATCCTTTATCATTATTATCCTTTTGCAAAAACTAGCTGCAAAAGCATCATGTGTTACCATTACTATAGTAGCCTTTCTTTTTTCATTTATACTTTCTAAAGAACTCATTAAATCAAAGGATGCCTTAGAATCTAGATTTCCAGTTGGCTCATCTGCAAGAATAATAGCAGGGTCCTTTGTTGTTGTCCCCCTGATATTTCATAGGTTCTTTTATCTAGAATATCCTTAATATTTAATATAGATGTTATTTCATCTAGCTTTTTTTCAATTTCTCTCTTTAAAAAACCTTCCAATACCAAAGGAAGTATTATATTTTCCTTTACAGATAATGTATCTAATAAATTAAAATCTTGAAATATAAACCCTAAATTTTTTCTTCTGAATATAGCCAGCTTATCTTCCTTTAACCTATAAGGGTTTTCTCCATTTATTAAAATTTCTCCGGAAGATGGGGAATCTATTGTAGCAAGAATGTTTAATAATGTAGTC
>CAYMGW010000116.1:2253-6567 GCA_964390085.1 uncultured Tissierella sp. | reverse complement strand
TCTTCCCGCTGCCTGATGGCCCCATTATACCTACAAATTCTCCTTCTTTTATATTCATGTTTAAATTGTCCAAAGCTTTTACAGATATACCCTTTCCTTTACCGCCATATATTTTAGATAGATCTTTAGTTTGTAATACTGTCATTCCATTACCTCCTAATTTGTATTTCTATATATATCATAATAATTTAAGGGAAATCCTACTATCGATTTCCCTTTCAGAATGAAAATATTATCTTACAATATTGTTAGATTAAGTCATAAATGCTTTTTCCATGATAAAAAACAATACTTATCTTTGTTCCTTCTTCTTCAATGGATTCTATCAGTATTCCATGACCTAACCTATCACATATATCTTTTACAAGATACAATCCCATACCTGTGGATTCTAAATATTTTCTACCATTTTTCCCAGTAAAAAACGGATCAAATACTCTGTCTAAATCCTGATTAGGTATACCTACTCCTTTATCTTCTATTAAAAGTATAGTCTTATTATCTTCATTCTTCACCTTTATCTCTATGGTCTTATTGACACTATTTTTAACTTTTGAATACTTAATGCTATTAGATATTATTTGGCTTATTACAAACTTAATCCATTTTTTGTCGGTTTTTACTATTATATCTTCATTTGAAATTATTTTAGGATAAATAGAGTTTACTATAAAAGCATTCTTATTTTCATTGATTACGCTTCTTATAGTTTCAAATAAGCTAACGTCCTCTACCTTAAAATCTAGTTCAAAATTGCTAACCCTTAATGTACATAGAGCCATTTCCAAACCGTGGGACAACTTTTCTATTTCCTCTTCAATGCTTTCATAGTTTTTTTTAGTATCTTCATCTAAATTTCTATCCTTTTCATCCTCTAAAATAAGCTTAATAACTGATACTGGAGTTTTCATCTGATGAATCCACCTATTATTAAAATAATTTTGAGTTTCAGAAGTCTTTTTATATTTTTCCAATGTATCTATATATTTAAGATAGTTACTTATTAATATTTCTTTAAAAAAATCATACTCCTTACTTAGATTATCTGGAATATTAAATACATAAGTTAAGTCACAATCATTGTTCCGTTTACTATTAATCAAATTATAAAATTTCCTTTTTTTCATATAGTCTATATATAAAAAGATTACTAAGAACACAGATGATAAAACAAATGCATAGATTATATTTGATATCTTAAGCTTTTCTTCTCTAATTATTAAATCAAGCATCATTATAGTTATAGCTAAAAATGTACTGATAAAATATATAAAAATATATAAAAGCTTATCCTTTAGAAAATCTTTAAATTTCATTTTTATCTACTCCCATGTTTTTATCATCTACAAAATCATAGTTTGGGGATATCTTTTTATTTTTTCTAAGAATAAAATCAAATAATGTAAATAACCCTCCTACTATAATACCAAAATAATACTCTATAAATCTAGAAAATAACATGATAAATGTTAAAATATTATTGGGGAATATACTACTATAGAGAATATAGAAACCTCCTTCAGAAGCACCTATGGTTCCTGGAGTAGGCATAAAAGAAACCGCCATGTACAGCAATGACTGTATACCAACAATATGGAAATACGGTACTTCTCTAAGCCCAACTGCCAAATATACAAAAAATGTTATAGAAAAATAGAATGTTAATTGAATGAAAGTTATTAAAATCAATATAAAGGTAGTTTTTTTATTTTCTTTCATTCTATCTATACTGAGTTTAAAATCCATAAGATACTTATTTAATTTATTTTCTGATTTTGAAATATCTTTTATTACCCTTAATCTATGGCCAGTAGTAAAAATTCTGGCAAATATTCTCCTAAACAATTTTTCGTTGAAAAAAAATCCTATTATAACTAATAGTGCAAAAAAATTTAGGAAACAACCCATTATTATAAAAGGAATAGCCAGCCTTGCTTCTCGTGATATCAAACTAAACTTTAGTATAAACATAAATATTGAATAAAATGTGACTACAAACTGATACATCAAAAATTTAGTTATCAATAGTGAAGAGGCAGTCCCTATTTGAACACCTTCATGTGCTAATGAACATATTTGTGCAGGTTGTCCGCCAGTTGCAAAAGGAGTAATAGCACCATAATATTGACCAATCATAGCAAGTTTAAAGGAGGATAAAAATCCACCCCTAATATTTAACATTCTTTTCATTCTATGGATTATATAAGCATCACATACCCAATATAATATCATGCAAAAAAAAGCTAATACTAAAAAACTCTTATTTGTCTTACCTATTAGTACAGGGAACTTAGAAAAATCATTATTGGAAATTAGTATCCAAGCAGTTAATCCTAGCAACAATATTAGAATAACATAATTTATTATTTTTTTCACGCATCTACACCTGATAGGAAAGTTTTTTCTTCTACTTCATCCCCTATTCCTTTGTCTAGGGTTTCAAACTTAAATCCTCTTTCTATTAAAATTGGTAAGACTATGTTTAAAGCTTGTATTGTATTTTTAGGTGCTCCATTATCACCATTAGCATTATGATTGCTATCATGAAGAACAATTATATATCCTTCTTTTACATTACTAAGAATTTTATTAACAACCTTATCTGCATTAGCCCTAGGATTCCAATCACTAGTGATTATGGACCATAGTACGGTTTTAAGTCCAAACTTATTTGAATAATAGTGAGTAAATGGATTAAAGAGCCCCCATGGCGCTCTATAGTATCTTACTTGATAATTAAATTCTTCAAAAACCTCCATAGATTTTTGAAAGTCCTTTTTAGTTTGCCATAGGGTTCTTAAACATGCATTTTTATGGCTATTAGAATGTAATCCTAAAGTATGTCCATCTTCTATCATTCTATAAATTATATCACTATGCTCCTTAGCTTTTTTAGCGATTACAAAAAAAGTTGCTTTAATTTCATATTTTTTAAGTAAATCTAATATCTGTAAAGTATATATAGGATTTGGTCCATCATCAAAAGTTAAAAATATTTCTTTAGAATTAGAAACTTTTCTTTTTACACATGGAGAAAAGTTTCTAAAATATATACTTGCTAAGATAGTGTGTATTAAAATTATAAAGGTTATAAACCCTATTATTCTATAATCATTCATTCAATCATCCTTCTCTGTCAATTTCTTAATAAGCGAATAGATTCCTCCGCTAGAATGTTCATGTTTATATCTTCTTTAAGCTTAGTTATTCTTGCCTTATACATATCAATTTTCTTTTTATCATTAATTAAATCTACAATAATAGTTTTTAATTCTTCCATATTTAAAGCAATATTACCTATTGATTCTTGATAAATAAACTTAGCATTCTCTATTTCCTGTCCTAATTCTGGTTTATAAGCAATAAAAGGTAGGTTAGATGCAATAGCTTCGAACAACGTAATACCACCAGCTTTACTTATTAATAAATCTGATTGTGCCATTAAAGAAGGTACTTGATTAGTGTATTTAAGAGGTATGATATTTTCTAATTCTAACTTGGATATTGAGCTATATAAATTATCATTTTTACCTGTTAATACTATGGTTGTAATCTTATTGAGATTATTAATCCAACGATAAAAAGTATCATCATCAGGTATTAGCCCCATACCTCCACCCATAATCATTATAATCATTTGTCCTTCTAACATAGAGCAATTAATCAAGGGTCTTGGTGATTCTAAGAACTCCTTTCTTAGAGGGATGCCAGTTACAACAATTTTTTTATTTTCTATACCCATGTCTATCATCTTATTTTTGACATGTTTCGTTGCCACAAAGTATATATCACAATTGGGTGTTATCCATTCCCACCCATTGACCACGTCCGTAATACAAGTAATCAATGGGATTGAAATTCCGGATGTATCTCTCAATCTTGAAAGATACTGTGATATCACTGGAAAGGTTGAAATAATAAGCTTAGTATTATTATCTTTAATATAATTTTTCAAACTATTTATAATATATTTATTTGAAAACTTATCAATGTTAGACTTTGGCTTTTCATTATCTTTGTAGTGAAAATAATTATATATTTCCGGACTTTTCTGGATTAAAATATTGTAACCCCTATACATAGATTTTGATAATCTGGGCATCAATATTTTAAAAGCATCTATAATTTCAATGTTTATGGCTGTATCTATTTTTTGTATATTTTCCTTAATTCCTATGGCTGCTGATAAATGCCCTGCTCCAAAGCCAGCCGTTAGAATTAGTATTTCTACTCTATGATCCATATCTTAAATCCATTCTATAATTACAATCTCCTATTAAATTTTCACTAAGATAAATAATATTGTCAATGCAA
>CAYMGW010000116.1:0-2243 GCA_964390085.1 uncultured Tissierella sp. | reverse complement strand
ATTGTACATTTCTTTCATATTCCCTTTCATAATGTCTAGGATTTCAGGATTCCTCATCATGGGTTCAATTAAATCCTTAATAGAATCTATTTCAGATACATAAATAGCTAGTCCTTCTTTAAGCAAGAAATCAAGATTTTCTTTTTCTTGACCTGGTATATAGTAAGGAATAATCATAGGAAGTCTCTTTGCTATTGCTTCAGAAATAGTCAATCCTCCAGGCTTTGTTATAAGTATATCTGAATTCTCCATAATAACTGGAATATTATTTGTAAATCCATAGAGAGTAATCTTATGGCTTTTTATTAATTCATCATACTCTCTCTCTATTGATGCTTTTAGTCTTTTGTTTTTTCCACAAACCACTATAATATTGTAATTACCTTCCATATCAATAATATTCCTTAATACCTTTTTCATCCCTTTAAGACCTAAACTCCCTGCCATGAGTAAAATCTGGAAAGAACTTGGCTTCAAAGAAATTGATCTTAAATTTTTTAGAAACTCTTCTTTAATTGGTATTCCATAAGAAAATATCTTGTTTTTAGATATCCCTTGTTTTACCAATGTTTCGCTTGTATAATCACTACCTGCAATATATGCATCTACATTTTCATCTATGTAAGTTCGATGGGCTTCATAGTCTGTCACCACTGATATAAAGGGTATATCTATTAGTCTATTTTTCTTCAAATATCCTATTACGCCTACCATAAAGGCATGAGTTGAAATAATTAGATCAGGTTTTTCTTGCACAATTATTTCATAAATCTTTTCCTTGGAAATCCTTGAAAAAGAATGAGTGATTAACTTATTAGACCTCTCTTTATTGCTAATATCATATAAACCCCCATATAATTTAGGAAAACTATTAATTAAGACCTTACAAGAACCAATTATAAGAGTATCTAGTGTTTTATTTATTTCCAATAATGCATCTAATTTTTTTACTATAAATCCATGTTTTTTAAACTCTTTTTCTAAACATGATGCGGCTTCATTGTGTCCACCGCCTATAGAAGCTGTGAATATCAGTACCTTTTTCATATCTTGTCCTCCTTTACTACATTAATCACGGAACAATTACTATATACATTAGCTATAACGAAATTAAAATCCAAATTGCTGCATTATGCAACAATTTTCTCAATATCTTCTACTCCTATTATAAGAAAAGCTTCTAAATAAGATTTAAAGGAATCTCTTCTTGAAATTCATTTACGGAAAGTTCAAAGATATATATAACAAAAGTAGAACTTTCCTATTTCATTATAAAAAATAAAGGGAAATCATCATATTGATTTCCCTTTCAACCTAAATATTTGTCTTACAATATTGTCAGGTGGGAACTACTCCCATGTCTTTATCATAGAATATCCCTGACCCCTTTTAGTCTGAATACTATCCTTTATTCCAATGTCTTCTAACCTCTTCCTTAGTCTTGTAATATTTACTGATAGAGTATTATCATCTACAAAATCTACATCATCCCATAATTCTTCCAAGAGTATTTCCCGGGACACTATTTCATTTATATTAGACATAAGAATATATAATAGCCCGAATTCTTTTTTGCTCAACTCCACTTTCTTTTCTTTCCATTCAACCATACTTTGACTCTTGTGCAAATAGACTCCATCTATCTCATATATATCTTTAGAACTATTTTCTGCATATTCTCCATAAGTTCTTCTTATGACTCCTTTTATTTTTGCCAACAATAAATCAAAAGAAAATGGCTTAATAATATAATCATCTCCACCATTTTCTATGGCCATTACTTGATCCATATCTGAAAATCTAGCTGAGATAAATATAATAGGTGCTTTAGATATACTCCTTATTTCTCTACACCAAAAGAACCCATCATAATTAGGTAGATTTATATCTAAAAGTACTAAATGGGGATTCTCTCTTATAAACTCCCCTTTTATATTAGAATAATCCTCTACTGTAATTACAGTGTAGTTATATCTTTCTAGCTTATCTTTAATAAGCTTTATAATTTTTTCATCATCTTCTACAACAAATATTTTATACATTTTCTCCACCCCTAGAATATAGTGAATAACTAATAGTGAATAGTTAATAGTTGAAAAGATTAAAAGACCCCAAATCCTTACCCAAAACTCTTCACTCTTCACTATTCACTCTTCACTATCCACTATTCACTATCATCTGGATAAGGTATCTCTCCTTTTCCCTCTCTTATAAAGGAATTTGTCCATCCAGGCATAGGTGGT
>CAYMGW010000115.1:0-7378 GCA_964390085.1 uncultured Tissierella sp. | reverse complement strand
TCGGATATATTAAAATTAACTGTGTTAAATGCAAATTGAAAAAAATATCCTCCCGCTATGGACATTATAGCAGTTCCTATACCTACTGAACCACCTAAGAAATATCCTACTACTGTGGCTAAAATTTCTACAGAGTTTTTTACAAATCTTACAGATTTATTTGTTTTTTTAGTCAGTGCAACCATTAACCCATCCCTAGGTCCTGCACCAAAGCCTGATCCAATATAAATATAACATCCATATCCTAGAACTAACATACCTAAAAACATCATCAAGAAACTTGGAAAAAAAGCATCAAATATAGGGATTAATTTATTGAGCATTAAAAAGTCAACAAAAATGCCTATGAATATCATATTGAATACTGTTCCCCAACCTATATTTTGACCTAAGAATATATCAATTATAACTATAATTAGTCCAGCAATTATACTTGCTTTTCCTATAGGTAAATTAAATACATTTCCTAGTCCTTGATGAAATACATCCCATGGTGAAACCCCTATATTAGCATTGATAGTCATGACCATACCTACAGCACATACAAAATATCCTACAAAAAGTCTAATAAATCTTAAGGCTGTTTTTTTCATATAATTAACTCCACAGGGCAGTGGTCAGAGCCCATTACATCTGAATGTATAGCTGCTGACTTTATTTTGTCTACGAAAATTTCTGATACTATAAAATAATCAATTCTCCAGCCCACATTCTTATCTCTAGCTTGTCTCATATAGGACCACCAAGTATAAGCATCTTCCTTATCTGGGTAGAAGTGTCTAAAGGTATCAATAAATCCTGATTCTAATAATACAGTCATCTTTTCTCTTTCCTCATCAGTAAACCCTGCATTTTTTCTATTTGTACTAGGATTTTTTAAATCTATTTCCCTATGGGCAACGTTTAAATCACCACATAAAATTACTGGTTTCTGAGCTTCCAAGCTTTTTAGATAGGACTTAAAATCATCCTCCCATTTCATCCTATAATCTAATCTTGCTAGTTCTCTTTGTGAATTTGGAGTATATACATTTACTAAGTAAAAGTCCTCATACTCTAAAGTAATAACTCTGCCCTCTTTATCATGTTCCTCTATATCTATGCCGTAGAATACAGCTCTTGGTTCAACCTTTGTAAATACTGCTGTGCCTGAATATCCCTTTTTCTCTGCATAATTCCAATATTGATGATATCCATTTAAATCCAAGTCGATTTGCCCTTCTTGTAGCTTAGTTTCCTGTATACAAAATATATCTGCATCGACTTCATTAAAAAAGTCTAAAAATCCTTTGCCAACACAAGCACGAAGCCCATTTACATTCCAGGAAATTAATTTCATTATAAATTCCCCCTTAATCTTTCCTTTTAATATTCGTCTAAAAATGAATGCTTTTCTCCATCTTTTTGCCAACCTAATATCCCATCCATATTAACATTTTCAGCTGCTCTAAAAATATTAATATCGACATTTACGAAATCCTTCCTCAATGCTTCAAGTAAATCCTTTATCTCATATCTTTTATTTCCAATTCTTTTAGCTGCAACCATACATGCACAGTTTAAAGGCCATATCCCTGCATTTTGAATAAATCTTTGAATATACATTTCTTCTATAAGATATAAGGGTCTTATTAATTCAAGGCCTTCAAAGTTCTGAGCCTTTAACTTAGGAAGCATGGTCTTGAAATTACCAGCACATAATAGATTTAACATTGTGGTTTCTATAACATCATTGAAATGATGGCCTAAGGCCAATTTGTTGCAACCCAATTCCTTTGCCTTGCCATATAAGGAGCCTCTCCTCATCCTTGCACACATATAACAAGGATAATCCTGAGCTATCTTATCTGCAACTGCAAATATATCAGCATCATATATGTGAACTGGTATCTCTAAATATTTACAATTGTCTTCTAGAAGCTCTCTTATTTCTGAATGATACCCTGGATCCATGGCTATAAACTCTAATTCAAAATTCCTATTTCCATTTCTATATAATTCTTGAAAGAGCTTTGCCATAAGAAGACTATCCTTACCTCCTGATATGGCTACTGCTATTCTATCCCCATCTTGTATAAGCTTATACTCTTTTATTGCTTTAATAAATTTAGCCCATATATATTTTCTATATGTCTTTATAATACTTCTCTCTATGTCAGCTAATGGTTTCCTTTCGTTAAAAGGGACTAGTATTTCACAGCCTGACCCTTTTATACCATTATCCTTTTCATCCATTATTATCACTCCATCTAACTCTAATTGATTATTATAGTTTATACTAAAAATCATTTAAATACAAGAATTAGGATTTTAACCTATTCCTCTAATAATTCAGCTTGGATTAAAACCTCATCATTATCCCTTTCTCCAAAATACACAGTTCCCCATACTCCTACAAGTATCATAATAGCTCCAATGAAATCGTACCAGAAAAAATCTTCCTTCAATATAAATACCCCAGCTAAAATTGATACTATAGTACAAAGATTAGCAAATACTGCTGATTGAGACACTGGTATTTTTGATATAGTGTAATTAACCATAAAGAAAGCAACTATTGATGATAAAATGCCTAGATATAATAGAGGAATTATGGATTGACTGCTAGCTAGGGGTGCAAAATAGCTACTCATTGTACCTTTTATTAAATTAGTAACTGTTAGTATTATATTAAAAGAAATAGCTCCTACCCACATCATTATATAGGTTATCTCAATAGGAGTAAAACTTACTGATGATTTTTTTGATCCAATGTTATAAAAGGAAGATGAAATTATAGCTAAAAATAAAAATATAATCCCTAAGAAATTGCCAGATAAACTTAAGCTATTCTTCATCATGTTTATAAAAACAACTCCAACTACAGATAAGACTATAAAGCCTAATTGTGATAATTTAAGCTTTTCATGTAAAAAAATCATACTAAAAATCGCTACAAAAACAGGGATTAGAGATATCATAAGACCTGCCTCCGATGTAGAAGTCATATTTATTCCCATAGACTCAAAGAAAAAATATAGCACAGGTTCACAAAACGATGTCAATAAAACCATTTTTATATTCTTTCCCTTTAAATCTACCTTGATAATTTTAAAAACTTTTAGTGTAGTCATAGTCAGAGCTGCTAATAGAAATCTAAAAGCAATCAATTCAATTGGCGTCATTACTTCTAGCCCTATCTTAGAAAACATAAAAGAAAATCCAAATATAGTAGAATATATTATTGCTGAAATTATTGGCAAATATTTTTTATTATTCAAAAACAACATCCTTTCTTCTAAAAATAACAAGTCTAAACTTATTTTACTTCCAATAATATATCATATTTTTATATTTAACTGCAAGCATAGGAAAACCTAGGTATAGAAACCTAGGTTTTATAATAAATCTACTTTTTTAAACTTTTGTATAGCTTGTCCAACAAAACTTTGTTGGGATCGTTACTTAACTCCCAGATCATAGCTCCACCCAATCCATTTGATTTAATATAATTTGCTTTATTGAAAATAGATTCTTCATCCTCATATGATATAAAAGTTGTTCCATTATAAAGCCATGGTACCATGGCTTCTGAGTGGTAATATCTTATAAATCCTTGCTTATTCAAATATTTAGAAGCTATATCTGCATAGCTAATGGATGCTCCTCCTTTATATGTCTGATATAATCCATTATTCCATATATTTACCATGTTATATTGTTTTCCACAGAATGGAATTCCTATAACTATCTTGTCTTTAGGGAAACCAGCATTTATCCAAGATTTAACTGTCGTATCTATACTGGATTTAACATAATTTAGCGAATCATTGTTTACATACAAAGGCGCATTAAAATCCGTATATCTATCCCAGGTTCCATGCATATCATAGGTCATAATATTTGCAAAATCTAGATATCTATGTATATTCCATAGCTCAACATTGTCAATACCAATAGACCCTGCTCCCCCTGCAATAGTTAATAAATAGGACTTACCATCCTTTTTTCCTTGTGTATTTATTTTTTCTCTTATAGTCTTAAGTAAAAGAGTAAAATTCTGCTTATCTTCTTTTCTATATTTATTGGTTGGAAGTCCTCCACTCACTGGAAATTCCCAATCTATATCTATTCCATCAAATCCATATTTCTTTATAAAATCTACGCAACTATTTGCAAAAGTAATCCTAGACTTGTCCGTTAAAGCTACATCTGAAAATTTATCCGACCATGACCATCCTCCAACGGATATTAGGATTTTGAGATTTGGATTAACCTTTTTAAGTCCATTTAACTTTTTTATATTAGAAGGATCTATATAGGAATCCCCTAAAGTTATCTTTAACTCTTTGTTTATATTTGCAAATGCATAATTGATATGAGTCAATTTAGTAGCATCGATTTTATCTGGTGTAAACCCCGAATAAGCTGACCAGGATGTATAATAACCTACAGCTTTCATCTCTTTACTTATAGTTGGATTAGCCATGGCTTGGGGGGTTGCAGACAATAGGTTAAATGTTAATACGCAGACTAAAAATGAAAATAGTATCTTTTTCATATGTACAGTCTTTATCATAATAGAAACCAGCTCCTTTTTATAGTTACCTCATGTAATTATGCTATAGGGTTTTATCCTCTATTTCAACCTGTAAAAAATGGAAAAGACAAGCCGTTTTCTCTCTAAAGAAAGAAAAACCTGCCTAAATATTAGGCATTGCACTTATAGTCTATATACTGTATAATTTCTTCTTGTATAGTAGTTTTAAAATTTAGTTAAACTTTAATATAATATTTTTATCATAGAAAGGAAATATAAAATGAAACTTGGAATCGTAGGCCTACCAAATGTAGGAAAAAGTACGTTGTTTAACGCAATAACCCAAGCTGGTGCAGAATCTGCGAATTATCCTTTTTGCACTATAGAGCCAAATGTTGGTGTAGTTGCAGTACCAGATAATAGACTAGAAAAGCTAGCAGAAATCTATGAATCAAAAAAAATCGTACCAACTGCTATTGAATTTTATGATATAGCTGGACTTGTAAAAGGAGCAAGTAATGGAGAAGGACTTGGAAATAAGTTCCTATCCCATATTCGTGAAGTAGAGGCTATAGTTCATGTAGTTAGATGCTTTGAGGATGTAGATGTGGTCCACGTAGACGGAAGTATAGATCCCCTTAGAGATATAGAGACTATAAATCTAGAGTTAATGTTCTCTGATATGGAACTTCTAGAAAGAAGACTTGAAAAATCTAAAAAAGCAGCAAAAGGAGATAAAAGTCTATCTACAGAAATAGAACTTATCCAAAGAGCTTTAGAATCATTAGAAAAAGGAAAGTCTGTAAGAACTTTAGATTTGTCTTCTGAGGAAAATGAAATAGTTAAATCCTTTAACCTGTTAAGTTCAAAACCTGTTATCTATGTAGCAAATGTAGCTGAAGAAGATTTAGCGGATGGAGGAAGTTCAAATCCTTATGTAGCTAAGGTAAAAGAATTTGCCTCTACTGAAGACGCTGAAGTAGTAGTAGTTAGTGCACAAATTGAAGCAGAAATTTCATTATTAGACGATGATGAAAAACTAGAGTTTTTAAATGAACTAGGGGTAGCTCAATCTGGTCTTGATAAATTGATACAAGCATCTTATAGCTTGCTAGGACTTATGAGTTTCTTAACAGCTGGACCTATGGAATCTAGAGCTTGGACTATAAAAAAAGGTACTTTAGCTCCTCAAGCAGCTGGAAAAATTCACTCGGATATAGAAAGAGGATTTATTAGGGCAGAGATAATATCCTATGATGATTTAATGGCTCATGGTGGAAATATGGCATCTGCTAAAGAAAAGGGACTTGTTAGAATTGAAGGAAAAGATTATGTAATGAAAGATGGAGATGTAGTATTATTTAGATTTAATGTGTAAAAAACCAAGTGGTTATCCACTTGGTTTTATTAATCTAGCGCAATTGCTGCTCAAGTCTATCTTTTACTTCTTCAGGAGTTAATCCTTTTGCATTTATTACTGGTGCCTTAGTCTCTGTATTGCTAATACCTAACATATCAGTATTATATCCTGCTGTTACTATAGCATCAAGACCACTTAATTTTGAAATATTGCTATCTATAGATTCACTTAGTGCTTCTACTGAATAACCTTCCTTAATTAAGTAACCTGCTACATTGCTTAATCCTTTTTCTACCCCAACCTTTTTCATATTTTATCACCTCTAAGGTATTTTGCACAAATTAATAATATAATATACTCTAGATATTAATAACTCTCTTTTGGTTATTGTTGAAAATTATAACTATAATAATAATATGAATTTGTGGGAAATTATATATATATTATAATTTGCACTGGAGGAATAAAAATGACAGTAAAAGGTTATTTTGGAGAAATAAGTGCTGCAAATGCTGCTGTTAGAGAGCTTGAAAATTCAGGATTTAGTGGTGCTTTTGTAGACATCAACGACCATTATATTGGAAATAGAAATATTAAAATAAATAATCCAGGAACAAGCACAGCACCTAGCCTCTCTCAATTAGTGTTAAATTCCGGCTCAACTAATTTAAATGAAGGAAATTCTCCTTTAGCTGCAGCTAGTCCTATGGTTAGTGGAATGGGTTCTTTTGATGAAGTAGCAAAGATAAATTATGTAGTTAGTGTAGATGTAAATGATGGAGATACTCAGAAGGCTAGAGATATTCTCAAGAGTAATGGTGGATATTTAGGTGATCCAAATGTCAGTAGAGAAAAAGCTATATCTAATGCTGAGGTTGACCTAGAAAAGGCTATTTCAAGACTAAATGATAATTTATAATTAAAAAATACTCCTTTAGGAGTATTTTTTATTCAATAGTATTTAAACTACCATTGATATCATTCCTATATTCAATTGGAGTCATGTTTGTAAGTTCCTTAAATTTTTTATAGAAATTATTTATATTGTTATATCCTACACTAGTTGAAATATCTTTTATTTCCATTTCTTTATCTTCTAGAAGCTCCTTAGCTTTATTAATTCGTACTTTATGAAGATAGTTTATTAAGCTAACACCAACATTATTTTTAAATAATCTAGCTAAATTACTAGATTCCATGAAGTATTCTTTAGATAAATCTTTTAAGGTTATATCTTCATAATAATTTCTATGAATATATTCAAGTATTTCATTTATTATTGGATTATTCGTAAATTTATAATTTAGTATTCTTTCAATTGATTGGATTATTTGATTATACTCAATTGGTTTCAAAATTATATCCTTTGCACCTATTCTTATAGCTTTCTGCGCATATTCAAAAAAATCAAAAGCTGTTATAATAATATAATTTGTGTCCTTATATTTCCTAATCACTTCAAAACCATTTAATTTTGGCATCTGGATATCAATAAAAAC
>CAYMGW010000114.1:2672-7380 GCA_964390085.1 uncultured Tissierella sp. | reverse complement strand
CATTATATCCTATAAGGAGTACTGCAATTATTATTGCTGCTACCTTTCCTTTAATGCTCAACCTTTTCTTTTTATTAGGTATATTATTTAAAGCATCTCTCAATCTAGATTCCATATTTTCAGGTAATTTTAAGTTATCCAATTCACTTTTACTCTCACTTAATATTTTTTCGATATTATCCATTTATATCATCCTCTCCATGGATTTCCTTAGATTTCCCATAGCTATATTTATTCTTGATTTTACTGTACCAAGAGGAACCTTAAGTATTTCTCCTATTGTCTCATAGTCAAGATCAAGAAAATATCTTAATCTAATTACTTCTTGATGTTTAGGACTTAACTTAGATAAGTATTTTTCTAAAACTATCTTATCCTCTGGATTATTATATACTTCATAACCATCTTCTTCCTTCACAGCTTCTAAGGAAACAATCTTTTTATTCTTTTTCAATATATTTTTACAAGAATTAACCAATATTGTCTTGCTCCAACTATAGAAAGAATCGTCTTTTTTAAGTTTGTGTATATTTTCATATAAAATAACTATCATATCTTGTATTGCATCTAAAGCATCATCTTCATTTTTCATATAGACATAGGCTAACTTATAGTAGTCTGTTTTTTGAGCTATGACCAGTTTAAGTAATGCTTCCTTATCTCCATTTTTTGCTTGTTTAATTAATAGTTTTTCCTCCAATTCCTCACCCCTATCTATATATAAGAGTATTGTAACACTAAAAAGGTTCATTAATATTAAAATAATATTTTAATATTAATGAACCCTTCCTACTATACCAATTATTTAATATAAAAAATTCTTGTTTGTCTTTGAATATTTCCTTTATTATCCCAAACTTCAAAGGTCACCACATGAAACTTTTCTTTCAATGGTTTTCTTATTTTTAGAAATAAATTAGATGTTTTTTCATTGTATCTAGGTTTATATGAAATACCATCAACTATTATTCTAGACTTAGTCTCATCAATCTTTATCCCATTCAGACTTTCTATCTTTGCAGTTAATAAAGGAGTAGAATCTAATATTATTTCATCCATTTTGAACTCTGGGATAATATATAAATTCTTTTTAAAGTCTTTATAATTGTTCTCAGCAATCTTTTGGACTTCCTGTAAAACTCTTAATGTATTCTTCCCCAAGAGTTTCTCTATATCTTCTTTTGAATACCCTCTTCTTACTAACTCTTCAGTGACTTTATACAATTCTGAAGAATCCTTAATATCATTAGGTAATGTAGCCCCATCAAAATCAGAACCCATCCCTACATGATCAATCCCGATTAAATTTACTACATAATCAATATGGTCTACATAATCCTTAATATATGCGGAATTTGAATTTGTCAAAAAATCTGGATAAAATACTATACCTATTACCCCTCTATTCTTAGCTAATGCCTTTAATTGTTCGTCTGTTAAATTTCTAGGATGATTTCTCAAGAAATATACCCCTGAATGAGACGCTATTACTGGGGCTTTTGAAATATTTATAATGTCCCAGAAGGTACTCTCAGCCATGTGGGACACATCTATTACCATACCTAATCTGTTCATTTCAATAGCCAATTTTTCCCCTAGCTTTGTAAGGCCACCAGAGGATGGAGTCTTTTTAGAATCATTATATTTTCTACTAGAGCCTTCCCCTAAATGATTTGAATAATTCCAATTAAATCCAACAACTCTAACTCCTAAATCATAATATTGATTAATAAGTTCTAAGGCATTATCTTCATTAAATGAATACCCACCTTCAATGGTAGAGACTGCTGCAATTTTGCCATCCTTAACTATTTTTTCAATTTCATCTATTGTTTTTACAATTTTAAATGTATCTCTATTATTTCTTTCAGTCCAATATAACGCATTAATCAATGCTAATGTCCTACTTAGACTCTTTGAGTCATTATCATAATATCCAGCAGTATATGCTGCAAAAAAAGGGACATCTAATCCTCCTGCTTTTAATTTTGGTATATCTATATGATTTTTTGTATTTTCACCGATATTTATTTTAGGTAGCCAAGTTTCTTCGTCAATAACTGTCATCATAGTATCATTGTGGCTATCTATAACTATTGAATTATAATGAATTTTAGAAGTCTCTTTTTCTCCATAAGATAATGCTGAAGATGGGCATATAAAGGATAGTGTTACTAAAATTATGAGCGTAAAACATATAATTCTCCTGTTCATTATTGAATCCTCTCCCATCTAGCAAGATAATTTTTATTCTGTACAATTTTCTAATATTAAAATTTCTTTTTTATCTGCATCAAGTCTCACATTTACTCCAAATGGCAAGGTAATTATTGGAGCGCAATGTCCAGATTGAAGATTATATATAGTTGGTTTTTCTATTGGCTTGATGTGGTCATTGATTACTTGCTCTAAGCTCAAGCTTTCATCATCCTTTGGGTTACAATCTTTAAAATCTCCAAGTATTATTCCTTGTGCTTCATGTAATTTACCAGCTAACCTTAACTGATTCAACATCCTATCTATATTATAAGGTTCTTCTCCTATTTCTTCTATAAATAAAATTTTTCCTTTTACATCTATTTCATAGGGAGTTCCCATTGTATCAGTAATTAAAGATAGATTTCCACCTATTAAGCTTCCTTCTGCTATCCCTCCATTTATGGTAATTATTTCTTCTTCAGGAGGATTAGATATTATACCAATAGGCTCTGAGCTCATAATAGCTTTAAATAAACTTTCCTTCGAAAAATCTGAAAAACCATCGAGCATATCTGAAGAAACCATAGGTCCATGATAAGTAACTAAACCAGCTATTTGATTAAAAGCTATGTGTAGAGCTGTAATATCACTATATCCTACGAATACCTTTGGATTTTTTCTTATGATATCATAATCTATTAATTCAAGAATACGTGGCGTCCCATATCCACCTCTCATACATATTATGCCATCTACTTCTGTATCTTTAAACATTTCATTTATATCCTGGGCTCTAATCTCATCAGTTCCTGATAAATATCCATACTTTTCATAGGGGCTTTTACCCATTTTTACTTTAAAACCCATTTCAACAATTGTATCATAGGCCTTCTGTATGTTTTCTTCCATAGTAGGACTAGAAGGTGCTATTATTCCTATTGTATCTCCAAATTTTAATGCCTTTGGCTTAATCATGGTAAACCTCCTTTTAATGCAATATTTATTAGAAAATTGTACCTATATCTGTTATTGAGTTTGCTAAATCTTCTCTGTAATCTGTGTCTTTAGGATTTAGACTATTAATATTAACTCCATTGATACTTGAGCTTGAATGTACATATTTATCATTTCCTATATACATAGCCACATGACCTGGGAAAAATAAAAGATCTCCAGGTTTTATTTCTTCTAAGGTTATTTTTCTCATGTATTCATCTTTTCTTATGGCATCTCTATATATTATTATTCCATTTAGCATATAAGATATGGAGCATAGTCCCGAACAATCTAGACCCAAAGGACTTTTCCCACCCCATCTATACTGTGTTCCTAAGTATAACATAGCAGTATTAACTAATTTATCCCTTAGTTGCTCTTCATCATCTTTGTTATAAGATGTTACCCTATCTCCTATAAAATCTGTCCTAACCCATCCAGTACTATGGTCGGCTAATTGAATTTCTGTCCAATTGTCTTTTTCATTTCCTGTAGCAATAACTATAGCACCTCTAGTTAAAAGCTCTTTCACATAGCCTTTGTAACTTGCATTAGGCATTACATCAACTAATGAATGAGTAATTACATTTTTTGCTTTACTCATCCATTCATTCGCTTCCAGAGTATCTATAATCATATTTGATTCATGAATATATCCATGGTAATTATAATGAGTTTCAATATAATACCAACCATTTCCAACATCCTCTAAAATTTTTACAACCATGCCGTATAAACCTTCATCGGCCATTTCACTATCAAATTTCGGATGTAAATTAATAGGGACTACTGTTTTGTTTAATATTCCTAGCCTTTGCAAATTTATCATATACTAGTTTAGAAATTCTGCCTATGGTCCTTTTACCAACTAAATCATCTTTCCCATTTGTTGTAAAAATACCTATTAAATAATGTATATTTTCTAAATAAAATATTCCTATATCATGATTTAGTCCACTTAATTCACCGGTTTTGTGGGCAATAGTTACTTCATCTAAAATATATCTAGGTAACATATCTCTATGCTTCTGTCGAGTTAAAATATGGATCATAAGTTCACACATTTTGGGACTAATAATAGATTTGTCATAAATTTTTTCCATAATTAGTGCCATATCCATAGGACTAGTCACGTTTTCTCTACCCTCTTTTGCTGCTTCAAAATCCATCATCTTTCTTCTTAGTATTGTATTGTTACAGCCTAATTTTTTTGCCCTTTCATTAATTTCTTCATAGCCAAGTAATTCTATTAAAATATTGGTAGCAGTATTATCACTAAGGATTATCATTAAAGTAATTAAATCTATTAATGGATATTCTTCTAATTTAAGTTCAGATATAATACTATAGTCAACCCTATCATTTTCTTTAACCTTTATTTTTTCATCTAAACTATATTCTCCTTTTTCAACACGCTCTAGTGCTTCTACCATTATAAGAATTTTTATTAAGCTAGCAGATGGAAAAATTCTATTTTCATCATATTTTAAGAGCCACTTACCACGAGTTAAAT
>CAYMGW010000114.1:0-2662 GCA_964390085.1 uncultured Tissierella sp. | reverse complement strand
AAATCCTTTATTATAATTGAAACCTTCTCATCTACTGATTTTACTTCTTTCATAATAATTTCTTTTATCATTTTTATCACCTTTTATTTATAATAACGGGGGAAAAGCCTCTAAGCTTAATACTTAAAAGTAATTAAACTTTTGAGGCTCTGATGATTTTTTAATCTAAATCTGGATTTAAAATATATACTATTTTACTCCAAGCCTTTTCAAACTGTGATACCTTATATTCCCTACGTACTGTATCTACCTCTGGAGCTGCAGGGTCATTTACGATAACATATTCTTCACCATCTTTTACAGTAAATCCTCTTACTACCAGCAAATGTCCACTTGGATAAGCTTGAGGAGCTCCAACTAGAGCCTTCTCAGATTTTGTCTTTATAGAAGCTATAACAGGAATACCCTGTGATATCATTTCTTTTATTCCATCAATGGATGTAAAACGAGCTATATATGAATTGATATCCTTCGTTCCAGCATAAGCAACATTATAGGACCAATTACCATAAATATTTGCTTCTTTATCTAATACATGCTCTGCCACTTCTTCAGTATCTATATTATGTCCATAATATTCTAATACCATGGATAAGGATGTAGGACTGCATATTACATTACCTATCTCCGGAACTACCATTTGAGATCTTTCTGGTACATTAAGCTCGATTAAGTATTCCTTATCTAAAGCAGAAACTTTTTGTACTTCATCCCTTAGCTTTAATGCCAAAAATATATTTTTAACCTTTGGGCTAGGGATATCTGTATTTTTTCGTGTTAATTCTATACTATAGACAATAGCCTCTGCATCCTTCCCATAAAGTATTTCTAATGTATCTATTGACATCTTTGCCGCTTTATCACTTTGACCTCTTACACTTCCCCTATTCCCATCCTCAGACCACTTGCCATATGAAAACCACATAGTCCATTGATCCTCGATTTTTACTTTAACAAATAATTCCACTTCAGTTTCTTTTGGTGTATCTACATTCCAAGAAGCTACTAGTTCATTGAACTTCTCCGTACCTATTATAGGTGATATATATTTTCCTTGAAGAGCTGAATCTTCTAGAATTATTTCACCTTCATCATTTATTTTTATATTTTCCCTTTCCCCTTCTTTGAAATCTTCTACTTTATTTACAATTAGATTTCCCTCATAAAATATTTCTTTTGTTTTATCTAAATTGCTGCATCCACACATTAACAATAAAACCCCCATCAATACAAGAAATTTTTTCCCAAACATATGGATTCCCCCTGTAATAAAATCATTCACTCTAATTAATGATTTTAAGATTCTAATTATTTAATACCTTATTATATTCTTCTATTTCCTTATCATTTCCTAATACAAAATGTTCCGGCTCTATCTCTATCCACTTTGGAGGATTATTTTCATAATCATGACAACTAGGATCATAAACTTCTAAGACTTTAGCTCTTTCTTTTATTGGATCGGGCAATGGTATTGCTGAAAATAAAGATCTAGTATAAGGATGAAGTGGATTTCTATAAAGTTTTTCAGTTTCAGCCATTTCCACTATTTGTCCTTTATAAATCACAGCTACTCTATCTGTTATAAATCTTACTACAGATAAATCATG
Organism: uncultured Tissierella sp.; assembly: GCA_964390085.1. GTDB lineage: Bacteria > Bacillota > Clostridia > Tissierellales > Tissierellaceae > Tissierella. Next base: position 1,052 of record CAYMGW010000114.1, on the reverse strand, counting down.
GGCAATAAATAAATATGTTAATCCTTTGCTTTTTTGAAGCTCTGACATTAAATTTAATACTTGAGCACGAATAGAAACATCTAAAGCTGATATAGGCTCATCTGCAATTATCAGCTCTGGCTCCATTACCATAGCCCTTGCAATTCCTATCCTTTGCCTTTGCCCTCCTGAAAACTCATGGGGAAAACGGCTTAAAAACTCAGGTAATAATCCAACATCAAGAAGTGCTTTTTCTACTTTTTCTTTTCTTTCTTCTTCATTTTTATAATTCTTTAAATTATATAATCCTTCAGATACTATATAATCTACTTTTGCCCTCTCATTTAATGATGCCATGGGATCTTGAAATATCATTTGGATTTTTTTAGTTATTTCTCTATCTAATTCCTTATCTATTTTTCCATTGATTTTTTTACCCTTGAATATAATATCTCCACCTGCTGTTTCATTTAGGCGTATAATAGCTCTACCTATTGTAGTTTTTCCTGAACCAGACTCTCCAACTAATCCAAAGGTTTCTCCCCTATATATATTGAAATTTACATCCTTAACAGCTACAAATTTATTCTTCTTTTTTCTTCCAAATTCTACCCTTAAGTTTTTTACTTCTAATAAGACTTCTTTTTGGTTGTTAGGCATTGCTCTTGACCCCCCATTGTTGTCTTAATATTTCTATGGATTCTGGTGGATTAACTTTTGGTGAACGAGGATCTAGTAGCCATGTCTTTGCCTTATGTGTAGGACTTACATCAAAATATGGTGGCTTTTCAACAAAGTCAATCTTCAGTGCTTTAGGATTCCTAGGTGCAAAAGCATCCCCTTTTATCTCATAAAATAAGTTTGGCGGAGTTCCCTTTATAGAAAATAAATCCTCTCCCTTTATGCCAAGCTGTGGAAGTGAAGATAATAGTGCCCATGTATATGGATGTTGCCCATTATAGAACACTTCTTCACATCGACCTATTTCAACTATATCTCCAGCATACATAACTGCTACTCTATCTGCAACATTAGCTACAACTCCCAAGTCATGGGTAATATATATTGTAGTT
>CAYMGW010000113.1:0-7416 GCA_964390085.1 uncultured Tissierella sp. | reverse complement strand
ACCAAAGCGGTTCCCTTGACGATAAATTTCAGGTTCTGCAAGTTCTAATTCCTCTAGACTAGGACTTACTAATCCATATCCGATATCTTTGGCTTCAATTAGTGCTTTTTCAATCTTATCATATTTTCTCTTTGTTTCTGCCAGTTTCGAAATTAGACCTAGTAGCTGATAATCTCCTTCTATAGAATATCCTGTCATATCCTTTAGTACACTATAGAATAATTCATCCTCAATAACTATTTCAGAATGTACAATTCCTTCACCTAATTTAATTTCAACTAATTTTACATTTTTTACAATATCTAGTTCTTTTAATGGACCTAAAAAGCTTGAAACTTCATTTAATTTCTGAAGACCTTCTATGGTTTCTTTTAAAGCGTCTAATATATTTACTTTTATCCAATGTTTTTTAGGTAGCCCTTCTATCCATTTTGGAAGATTGATGGTAACTTCTTTAACAGGAAATTCAAACAATAATTTTTCAAAGATTTTTTCAATATCTTGAGTATCCATATTCAAACAATCTACAACTACGACGGATACTCCATATTTACTTTGTAAACTTTCTCTAAGGGCAATTGTACTATCTAAATTAGGATGTTTCGAATTTAAAATTATAACAAATGGTTTTCCTAATTCTTTCAATTCTGAAATTACCCTTTCTTCTGCTCTAATGTAGTTGGATCTGTCTATATCGGTTATAGATCCATCAGTTGTTACAACTAATCCAATAGTTGAATGATCTGTTATAACCTTCCTTGTACCTATTTCAGCAGCTTCTTCAAAAGGAATTTCTTTTTCATACCAAGGGGTAGTAACCATTCTAGGTATGAAATTCTCCTCATGTCCTAAAGCTCCACTAACTAAGTATCCAACACAATCCACCATTCTAACTTTAAATTTTACATTTTCATTTAAAGTAAGTTCTACAGCTTCATTTGGTACAAATTTAGGTTCTGTAGTCATTATTGTTTTTCCAGATCCACTTAAAGGTAGCTCATCCTTAGCTCTTTCTTTTTTATGCTTATTGTCGATATTAGGCAAAACAAGCAACTCCATAAATCTCTTTATAAAGGTAGATTTACCTGTTCTAACTGGTCCAACAACACCTGCATAAATATCTCCATCTGTTCGTTCTGAAATATCTTTGTATATATCAAATACCTCCACGCTATTCCCCCCTTATGATTAAAATTATTTAAATACAATCCTTAACATTATATATATACGTTTAGTACTATGAAATATTACAAGCTAATGAACATTCTACAAAATTAATTCTAAGAGAGATAATAAGTCCTATATTATTTAAGCTATAAATAAGAAAGATTTATTTTCCCATAGGTTTTTAAGTTTCACATATACTAAAAAATCAGTACTTAAGAATTATAATTTGATTTTGCAAAGTAGTTTAAAACAGTATTTAATTATGTTATACTATTATTATGCTTAAGGCCTTGGAGGTGAAGGTTTGTTATATTATATACGAATTATTTTGATATTATTATTTATAGCAAGTACATTTGGATATATATTTGCAATATTAAAGGAGAAGCTCTATCTAAAAAATAATATAATTATTATCGATAAAAAAGTAGTTACACAGGAGCATTTAAATGAGGCTGATATGAAAGAATTTATTTTAGATGGTTTAAGAGTGAAAGCTGGAGATGAGATTAAGTTGATAACAAAAGAAAACAAGAAATATAATGGAATTCTTTTAGGAGCTAAGAAGAAAGATAAATCCATATTGATGGTTACTCATAGAGATGAAATAAAGCTTTTCACAATCGACAATATTTTAAAATTTAAAGTAGTGAGTAAGTATGGAAAGTTTTTTAATTAAAGGGTGAGATAGATGTCTTACGAGAAAAGAGAAAAAGTTAGAAGAAAAAGAAAAGTTTTTAGAACCCTAATTATATCCTTTGTTCTTCTATATTTAATATTCAGATCAGTTCCTTCTTTACTTGCAAGTAATGCAAAAACAATTCTACCTGAAAAAGGTACTTTAATTGAGAAATTTTCTACTCAAGGTTTTGTAATAAAACACGAGACAGTGGTTAAATCCACCAGCAGTGGAGAATTGCAAGTTTCTTCTACTGAGGGAGAAAGATTAGCTGCAGGTGTTGAAGTTGCTAGAGTTAATTCTTTAAATGATACTTCATCATTAAAGCAAGAGCTTTCACAAATAGAAGAATCTATTTCTGCCTTAGAAAAATCAGAAAAAGAAACTAAATTAACTCTAAATGAAAAAGAAAAGATTCAAGAATTGCAAAAATCCTTAGTTGATGAATTACAAAATACAATCATTTCAGGTAAGTTTGATGAAATTTACCTATTAAAGGGGCAATTATCTGTATATGATGAGAAAGACAAGGATATTTCTTTTTCAAACACCCTAGTTGGTCAAAGCCTTGAAAATTTAAGATCTAAGAGGGATAGCCTTCATTCAGAAATTAACAGTAATCATATAAAATATTATTCGAGTCATGGAGGAATTATATCCTATAAAATAGACGGATATGAAGAAGTTTATTTACCTAAAGACTTTGAAAATTATACTTATGATAAGTTAAATTTAGGAAAATTAGAAGATAGTGAAAAGAAATCTACCATAGCTGCGGGTGAGCCTATTTATAAGATTATAGATAATTTTGAATGGTATATTGCTATGAAGATAGATGACTTAAATAAAATTCAAGGTTTTGAAATTGGAGATATCATTAAAGTCACAATAAATGAGGACAAGGGAGAAACTAAGGGCAAAATTGTTTCCATGAATCTTTCAGGAAAGAAAGGCGTTATTGTGATAAGACTTAATACTATGTTGCATGAGCTTTATAATATAAGATTTCCTGAAGTAAATGTTATAAAGTCTAAAAAAGAAGGATATAAAATACCTACTAAATCAATAGCGGATAAAGATTCATTAAAAGGGGTATATATTAAGGACAAAAGTGGAATAGTGAAATTTAGACCTATTAATATTATTGGTGAAGATGGCAATTATACTTATGTAGATATAGGTGATAACAATGGAAATATTATTATAAAGGGACAAGAACGCCCCATAAAGACTATTACTTTATTTGATGAGATATTTTTGAATACTATTAATATAAAAGAAGGACAAATACTTAACTAAGATGGAGGGGATAAAAATATCTATTCAAAGTAACATAATAATGATAGAAGAAAATATAGAAAAGGCTTTAAAGAGATCTGGTAGAGAAGGTGAAAAGGTTGAACTAATAGCTGTTACTAAGACAGTAGATGTGGATAGAATAAATGAAGCTATTAACACAGGTATTTTGAATATAGGGGAAAATAAAGTTCAAGAATTAGAAAAGAAATATGAGTTAATTGGTGATAAAGTAAACTATCATATGATAGGTCATTTGCAAACCAATAAGGTCAGAAATATCATTGGCAAAACAAAGCTAATACATTCTTTGGATAGTATATCTTTAGCAAAAGAGATAGATAAACGTTCTAAGAATAATGATATGATTACAGATGTTCTCATACAAGTAAATGTGGCTGAAGAAGAAAGCAAGTTTGGTCTTAAAGTAGATGAGGTCTTATATTTTGTGGAAGAAATCTTAGATTTCAAAAACATTAAAGTCAGGGGATTAATGACAATAGCACCTAATACAAAAGATGAAATATTATTGAGAAATGTTTTTAGAACCTTATCCAATTTAAAAGAAACTATATCAAGGGAAAATTACAGTAATTTATCCATGGAATACTTATCTATGGGTATGACAAATGATTATGAATTGGCAATAGAAGAGGGTTCAAATATGGTTAGGATAGGATCTGCCATTTTTGGTAAAAGAAATTATTAGGAGGGATATAATGAGTAATTTTATGGACAAGATTAAGTATTTTATAGGTGTACAAGATTTAGAGGATGAGGAAGTCCATGAAGATATTGAGGAGCATGAAGAAGATTATGATATGGCAGTACCTACTAAAACAAAAAAATTAAATAATAAAGTTGTAAACATCCATACTAATAGTAATATGAAAATTGTAGTACATGAACCACTTAGCTACGACGAAGCTCCTAGCATAATAGATGATTTAAAATCTAGAAAAACAGTTATTGTAAATTTAGAGCAATTAGATAATTCTATTAAGAGGCAAATATTTGATTTTATTAGTGGTGGTTTATATGCCTTAGAGGGAAATATTCAAAAGGTTACAAAGGATATATTTATTTTTGCACCTAGTAATGTTGAGATTGATGGGCTAAAAGACGAACTTAAAAGTAAGGGAATATTTTCTTGGTAGAAAAAGGAGTAGATTACATTAATGTTACTTTTATATAGGGCAATTGAAATATTAATCAATTTAATTGAAATACTAATTGTAGTTAGGATTTTATTTTCTTTTTTAAATATTCATAGAGAGAACCTTTTTACTAGATTTGTCTATGAAATTACAGAACCTGTACTTGGACCTGCAAGGGAGCTGATTGCAAAATTAGGTATAAATACTGGTATGTTTGATTTTTCACCTTTATTAGCTATTCTTTTTTTACAAATAATAAATAGTCTTGCTTTTAGAATACTACTATAGATAGGTAATTATATGAAAATAGATAAAGATAAATATATTTCTCATATAAAGAATAGTGACAAAATCATCGATATGAGAAGGGTAATAGATAAGATTGAAATAGCATTGAATAATCATTCCTGTGAGTGTACAGATTTTCTTGATCCATATGAGAGATTATTGGCTAAATCAATTCTTAATAGATTTATTGAAATTGACTATTTAGAAGATGGTGGAATTAAACAAACTGAAAGACAAATCATAACTATTTATCCTAGCTATTATGAAATTCAAAATCTTCCACAAAATATTACTGTTTTAAGAATAGTTGGAGATATAGATGGATTATCTCATAAGGATTTTTTGGGAGCGATACTTAATTTGGGTATAAAGAGAACTAAAATAGGGGATATTTTAGTACATGAAGATTATACTGATGTTATAGTAAAAAAAGAGATAGGGGACTTTATTTTATTTAATTTAGAGAAAGTATCAAATAAGAAGGTTTTAGTAGAGGAAAAATCTCTAGATTCTATATGTCCTGTTGAGATTCCATATAAGGACATAAATAAAACATTATCTTCTTATAGACTTGATGTATATATTAGCTCTAGTTACAATTTATCAAGGCAAGAAAGTATGGATATAATAAAATCAGGATATGTAAAGGTTAATTGGGAACCTATAAATAGGGCTGCTAAGGAGTTAGTAGTTGGAGATATGATTTCCGTCAGAGGATATGGACGTTCTATTCTTCACTCTGTTGAGGGATTAAGCAAGAAGGGGAAAATAAAGGCTACTATAAGAATATTAATTTAGATGGAGTGAGATAAATGATTACACCACTAGATATACAAAACAAAGAGTTTAAGAAAGCTTTAATGGGCTATAATACGCGGGAAGTTGATAGTTATTTAGATGCCATTAATGATGATTACGAGAAGTTATATAAGGAAAATATCGAGCTTAAAGATAAAATCGGAATATTAACTGACCAGATTAGGCAGTATAACAATCTAGAGGAAACATTAAAAAGTACATTAGTCATTGCTCAGAGTACAGCAGATGATGTAACCAGTTCTGCAAGGAAAAAAGCTGAGTTAATAATCGAAGATGCTGAAATGCAAGCTAAAAACAGGACTAATGAAGCAATTAACGAAGTTAGAAATATAATGAAGGAATATGATAGTTTGAAAAAAGAAATTTTTATTTTTAAAACTAGATATGAATCTTTTATTAAAGCACAACTTATCTCTCTAGAAGAATTTTATAAAGACTATGAAAATAAAAATCAATTTAAAGAAATAAATATTGAAGAACAATCCATGAATGAAAAGGATAATTTAGAAGAGATTGACCACTTAGGGGCATAATAGCCTCTTTTTTCTTTAATTGGTAAATTACAATTTACGAGAAGGTAGTTGGAGGAATTTAAATGACTAGAAGTATTGAAATAGATAATGAAATTTGTATTGGGGATGGTTCTTTTACAATTATTGCAGGACCCTGTGCTATAGAAAATTACGAACAAATGGAAGAGATAGCTAGATTTCTGAAAGGTTTAGGAGTTAAGATATTACGGGGTGGTGCTTATAAACCAAGGACTAGCCCTAAATCCTTTCAAGGGTTAGGATTAGAAGGTTTTAAAATTTTAAATGATATTAAATCAAAGTATAATTTTAAAGTAATTTCTGAAATAATGGATCCAAGAGATATAGAAGAGTCACAGGACTATATTGATATTATTCAGGTAGGCTCTAGAAATATGCAGAATTTTTCATTACTAAGAGAAGTTGGAAAGACAGATAATCCTTTGATGTTGAAAAGAGGAATGAGTGCAACTATTAAGGAATGGGTTATGGCTGCAGAATACATTAGGATGGAAGGTAATGAAAAAATAATCTTATGTGAAAGAGGAATTAGAACATTTGAGGATTATACAAGAAATACCTTAGATTTGATGAGTATTCCCATACTAAAAGAAAAAACTGACTATCCAATATTTGTAGACCCATCCCATGGTACTGGTAGAAGAGAATTTGTTTTACCAGCGGCAAAGGCTGCAAAAGCTTTAGAAGCAGATGGCATAATTGTAGAAATACATCCAAATCCAGATAAGGCTTTATCAGATGGTTTTCAATCTCTTGATTTTGAGGAATTTAAAAATTTATATAATAAGTTAAAATAATTATCATAATAATTTTGGAATAATGTAATTTTATTCTATATTAAATTTTGAATGTTTATTACTCCACTGGTTATATTATTAATCAAGATACAAATTATCATTATTTAATTGGAGGCAGCCATGGATAATAATAAACTTTGTCATTTTAGAAAAAGATTATTAGAAGATAAAAAGAATCTATTAAGAGCATTAAAAAATATGAATAATATGGAAGAATATGGTTCTATGGATGTGTATTATAGTGAGTTATCTAATTATGACAATCATCCTGCGGATATTGGCACTGAATTATTCATGATGGAACAAGACAATGGATTTAAAAATAGAATGAAAGATACATTATATGAAATTGATAGTTCATTAGAGGATATAAAAGATGGTAGTTATGGAATTTGTAAACGTTGTAAGAAAAAAATTGATGAAGAGAGACTGGAGCTTATACCTTATTTAAAGAATTGTATAGAATGTGCTAATAGCATTACAATTACACCAGATACTGCAATGGATACTAGGAAATTTGTTCCCATAGATGAAGAACATGGGACTTCATTTCATGATACTACAGAAGAAACAGTGCAATTTGATAGAGAAGATGCCTATCAAAAGGTTGCATCATTTAACATGGTTCCTGAAGATCCATCATTTACTACTGGTGATCACCT
>CAYMGW010000112.1:0-7425 GCA_964390085.1 uncultured Tissierella sp. | reverse complement strand
GACTATAGCTGCAATAAATATACCTATGAAAAAGTTGATAATTTCATTAGCATAGTTTAACTCTGCAATGCTTCCCACTGGAAGTGTAGAAGCTATTGCATTATCTATAGAATTATTTAATTCATTAACTCCTATTCCAAAAAGTATAGGTAATAAAAATTTAATTACCTTAAATAAATATCTATCTTTGAAATCAAGCTTCCATTGGTATTTATAGCCTTTCTTCTTCATAGCTTTCCAAATAATATATATTTGGGAAATAATCCCTATGATACCTGCTACCATAAGCCCCTTTAATCCAAATTTCCCTGAAAAGAACAAAAGATAAATAATATATACTAATGCGTTGGCTACCCCACCCTTAGCTCCTGCCTTAAATGCATGTTCAGCTTGCAAAACTCCTCCACCTATGGCCCTTATCCAGGACAACATTATAATAGGTAATCCTATTCTAAATAGTAATATAGTCTTCTCCAATTCCATGCCCTTAAACCCTGGTCCAAATATTTTAATTATAATAGGTGCTCCTAAATACCCTATAACAATAAGAATGAAGGATAGTAAAGCTGTAATATTTATTAAATTATTTGTATATTCTATACTTCTTTGTTTCCCATGCTTTTCTTGTATCTCCTGTAATAATGGAATTATGGCTACAATTAAACCATCACCTATAATCTTTGTTAAAAGCATAATAGTACTAAATGCCAATAAATAGGAATCCATCCTATAGTTTACTCCAATCCTAGAAGCCATGAGTATATCTTTAATAAATACTAGAAACCTAGTTGCTATTGCAAAATGAATAATATATAGGGTATTACTCCTAATAATATCTCTGTCTTTCACACTTTTCACCTTTTCTATATTAAATCTTTATTATTTTTTCCTTGTTATAGCATAGTTACCCCTTATTTGGTAAGACTAATTAAAGTCATATATAAATTTTTATTGATAAGGGTGTATTAAATATGAATAAACTACAAGAATATAATTTATCCTCCTCCATAGATAAAAATGTAAGCATATTGAAAGAAATATTTAAGGATGATGATACCCTTAAATTAAGAAAATTTCAAAACCAAAATAATCCAAAGATTATTTGTTGCATTCTCTTTATTGATGGTATGGTTGATAATCAATCTTTAAACAGAAATATCATTAAGCCTATTACTGAAGCTACAATAGAATCTTCTCTTTCATATGCTATTGAGCTTCTTCAAAATCAAATTATTCTTTCATCTCAATGTGAGAAAACTAAGGATGTACTTACTATTGTTAACTCTATTATAGAAGGTAATACAGTATTGTTTTTAGAAAGCTCAAAAGAAGCAATTATTATTGAAAGTAAGGGCTGGAAAATCCGTTCTGTAGAAGAGCCTGATGTGGAAAGAACACTCCGTGGTCCAAGGGAGGGATTTACTGAATCCATTCTCGTTAATCTGTCCTTAATTAGAAGAAAAGTAAAAACTAATAATTTAAAATTTAAGTTTTTAACCCTTGGAGATATAACTCATACAAGACTTTGTATTTGTTATATTGAAGGCTTAGCCAGAAAAGATATTCTGAATACCTTATATGAACGACTTAATGCTATTAGCATAGATGGAGTTTTAGATGTAAAGTATATACAAGAATATATTGATAAAAACCCTTACTCTATATTTGAAACTACCTATAGTACTGAAAAACCTGATGTAGCTGTATCAAAACTCTTAGAGGGAAGAATAGCCGTTATTCTAGATGGCACACCTGTGGTAATGACTTTGCCTTTTCTCTTTATTGAAACGTTTCAATCTGGAGATGATTATTACTTAAATTACTATTTTGCCTCCGTAAATAGGATGCTTCGTCTAATGGGATTTATATTAACTATAAGCATTCCTGCTGTTTATTTGTCTTTAGTTACATATCATCAGGAAATGATACCAACTCCACTTATTATGAGTATTTATGCATCTAGGTTAGGGGTACCATTGCCTACTTTATTTGAACTTATTGCCTTGTTAATCGTATTTGAAATCCTTAGGGAAGCTGGCTCTCGTATGCCTTCTTATATTGGTCAAACTTTAAGTATTGTTGGTGCTTTAGTTCTTGGTTCAGCAGCTGTAGACGCAAGGTTTGTTAGTGCTCCTATTGTTATTGTCGTTGGTTTATCAGGTATTACTAGCCTTATAACTCCTACTCTTGGAGCAGCTTCACTTATTATTAAACTAGGCCTTATATTTTTTTCTTCTATACTTGGGCTATATGGTTATATTTTAGGAATGTCATTTATCCTTCTTCATTTACTAAAGCTTAAATCTTTTGGTATACCATATATGACAAATCTAACTACATTCAATATGCAAGATTTAAAAGATACAGGTGTCAGGGCTCCTAGATGGTTTATGAAGTATAGACCTAAATATATTGCCCGCAAGGACCCTATCCGTAGCAATGGAGGAAAAAGTAATGAATAAAAGATTTTTGCTGACAATATTTATAATTTTGATTGCTGTTTTTAGTACAGGTTGCTGGAATTATAGAGAAATTGATAAATTAGCCCTTGTATCAGGAATAGCTGTAGATAAAATTAATTCAAATAAGGGCTACGAAGTAACTGCAGAAATAATTGGTATCTCTGCTTCTACTAAAGAGCAAAAGCTTAATTCTACAAGAATACAATCAAAAGGTGAAAGTATCTTTGAATGTATGAGAAATATGATTAATATCTCAGCTAAACAATTATTTTGGAGTCATGCCTCTATACTTATAGTCAGTGAGGATGTGGCTAAAGCCGGCATTTTGCCAATTCTTGATTGGATAGTAAGAGATTCAGAACCTAGACTTACCTTATATCTCTTAGTTTCAGAAACGCAAAATGCAAGGGAAATACTAAGCTTACAAAGTTTATCTACTGAAATACGTTCATTTGAAATTGAAGATATGATTATTTCAAATAGTAAGCTGTCGAAAATTCCCAATATCCAAGTCCATGAGTTAATTAACGACATTTCAACAATGGGGATTTATCCCGTATTACCAACTGTTAAGAGGACACTCAACGAAGGTAAGCAAACAATGACATTATCTGGTGGAGCTATTTTAAAGAGAGATAAATTAGCTGGATATATAGGTTTAGAAGATGTTAAATATTATCTTTTTGTAAGAAATAAATTTAAAGGCGGACTTCTTACTATTGATTTTCCTAGCAATACTCCAATGAATAATGTAACGTTGGAGGTTTTTAGAAATAAAACTAAGGTCACTCCTATGCTCAATGATGGCAAACTTTCTATGAATATCAAAATTAAAACTGAAGTATCTATTGCAGAAGCATCTGCTCCTATAGACCCTCTTAAGAGCTCTGATATTCAGCGACTTAAATACATCGCTGAGAAATCTTTAGAAAAAAGTGTTTTAGAAACGATAAATAAGATACAAGATGATTTTGGATTAGATATATTTGGCTTTGGAAATATAGTAAAGGAAAAAATGCCTGATTTATGGAAAGAAATTAACAATGACTGGGACGAAATATTTAAGGAGTTAAAAGTTAATGTAGATGCAGATATTCATATTAGAGGTAGTGGTCATTTATCTAAAATCTTTAGACTACATTAATAGAGAATAATTTATAATAGAGGTGAATTAATGAAAATAGACAGTATTTCAAGCTCTGAGGCAAAATCTTTAATAATTATGTTTATTCTCGGAACTTCTCTTATTATAGGTGGAAATCCTAATATTATGGAAGATATTTGGATTTCTATTTTATTAGCTATGGCTATAGCTATTCCTTTGGTATTTATCTATGGAAAATTAGTTCTACTCTTTCCAGGCATTGGGCTATTAGATATACTACCAAAGGTCTATGGTAAATTTTTAGGAAAGTTTTTTATCTTTCTCTATACCTTTTACTTTTTTCACCTTGGTGCCATAGATATAAGAAATACTACTGAATATATTCAAGTAGTTTCTCTGCCTGAAACTCCCCAATATGTTGCAGCTATCCTAATTGGATTTTTATCGATATATGCTGTTAATGCTGGTCTTTCCGTATTGAGTACATGGGCGAAAATGATTCTACCTATAATTATAATAATGATTTTTCTCACCTTTATTTTAGGTATCCCCAAATTTAATTATTCCTATATCGAGCCAATACTATATAATGGCTGGAAACCTGTGCTTAATAGTGGATATACTCTACTTACTTTCCCTTTTGCTGAAACTGTAGTATTTATGACTTTTTTGGGTTATCTAAGTGATAAAAAAAATACTATAAAGACTTATATTAGTAGCATCCTCATAGGTGGCTTTCTGCTTTTGGTTGTTGCCTTTAGAAATCTTCTATTACTTGGATTCCCAGACTTGTACAATATTTATTTTCCTTCTCATTATGCTGCTTCATTAATAAATATTAATGGCTTCATCCAAAGAATAGAAGTTATTATTTCAATAAATTTATTGTTTACCAGCTTTACCAAAATAGCTGTTTGTTTATATGCTTCTTATATTGGAATGGTTAAGCTCTTCAATATAAAAAACTCTAAAAATCTTCCCTTTGTTCTTAGTACTTTAATGGTTATTTTATCTATGATCCTTTATAGCAATACTATGGAAATGCTTCATTTTATTGAAATCTATAAATATTATGTTATACCATTTCAATTTGTAATTCCAATATTGACTTTAACTATAGCTACTATAAAAAAAGGAAATATTCGTAATATTTAATACTTTTTTACCAAAGTGTTGATATACCTTATTTTTAAGTCGTATAAATTCCAGTATTTGTCCCATTTTCCACCCATTTCCATTGATGGTTAACATAATAAATGCTAAAATCTAAAAGAAAAAGTTTACTATTTTTTATAACTAAATGGGGAGGCAATTAAATGAACAAGAAATTTTTAGTTTTAGTATCTTTACTTCTTGTAACAACTATTATATTTACAGGTTGCTCTAAATCTGCTGATACACCTAAAGATACTGGAGGCAAATCAGAACCAAAGATTTTAAAAACTAACAATTCTAGTGAACCTGGTACACTAGACCCAGCATTAGCACAAGGTACACATGAATCTTGGATATTAGACCATATATTTGAAGGTCTATTTAAAAAATCACCAGATGGTAAGATAGTACCTGGTATGGTTAAGGAATACAAATTAGCCGATGATCAAGTTACTTATACCTTCACACTTCGTGATGATATTAAATGGTCCAATGGTGACCCTGTAACTGCTAAAGACTTTGAGTATTCCTGGAAACGTGCATTAAATCCAGAATTAGCAGCAGAATATGCTTATCAATTCTATTATATAAAAGGCGCTGAAGCCTATAATACAGGTAAAGGCTCAATTGATGATGTAGGAGTTAAGGCTATTGATGATAAGACTCTAGAAGTTGTACTAGCATCACCTACTGCCTATTTCTTAGAGTTAACTTCTTTCTACACATATTACCCTGTTAACCAAAAGGTTGTTGAAGCAAACTCTGATTGGGCAAAGGATCCTAAGACTTATGTATCTAATGGACCTTTCAAATTAACTGAATGGGTGCATAATGCTGAGATTGTCGTAATGAAAAATGAAAATTATTATGACGCTCAAAATGTTAAATTAGATGGCATAGATTTCGCCATATTAACTGACGAAAATACTGCATGGCAAAAATATGAAGGTGGAGAATTTGATTTCTTAACTCCTCTACCACAAGCAGTTGTAGCACAATTAAAGGCTCAAAATAATCCTGAACTTGTAATAGGTGGGGACGTTGCAACTTATTACTATAACTTCAATAATAAGATTAAGCCTTTTGATAATGTTAAGATAAGAAAAGCTTTAGCTATGGCCATAGATAGACAAACTATAGTTGACAAAATAGCTCAAGGCGGTCAGATTCCTGCTGAAGGTGTTGTACCTTTCGGTATGCTTGATGAAAACAACAAGGATTACAGAGATGCAGTAGGTAAATTAGTTGATTTCAATGTAGAAGAAGCTAAAAATTTATTCCAAGAAGGATTAGCTGAAACAGGCTATAAAGCAGAAGACTTTAGCCAATTTGCTATTCTTTACAATACTTCTGAAGGTCACAAGAAAATTGCCCAAGCAATTCAAGAAATGTGGAGACAAAACTTAGGCATCGAGGTCCAACTTGAAAACGTAGATTTCCAAGTTAAACTTGATAGAGAAAAAGCTGGAGATTTCCAAATCTCTCGTGCTGGTTGGATTGGAGACTATGTTGATCCTATGACTTTTGTAGATTTATGGGTAACAAATTCTAGTTTCAATGATGCTAAGTTTAGCAATAAAAAATATGATGAGTTAGTAGCTACTGCAAAATCAACTACTGACCAAAAAGTTCGTATGGAAGCTATGCGTGAAGCAGAAAAAATATTAATGGATAATATGCCAGTATTGCCAATCTATTTCTATACTCAACCATATGCTCAAAAATCATATGTAACTGGGGTGTACAAGCCACTTAATAGATATCCATATTTCACTTATGCAGATATGAATAAATAGTCAATTAACAATTCACAATTGGGAATTAGCGATTTACAATTGTGAAGATTATCAAGGAAGGAAGATCGTCGGGCTTGGCCCCCGATTTTCCTTTTTCATTAAAAGAAAGAAAGAGGGATAAAATGGCAAAATACCTTTTTAAAAGACTTATTATGTCACTTATCACACTTTGGGCAATAATTACTATTACTTTTATGTTAATGCACTCTGTGCCAGGTAATCCCTTTATGAAGGAAGGGAAAATGCCCAAGGTAGTTTATGAGAATTTACAAAAGAAATATGGTCTTGATAAACCAAAAATAGAACAGTATTTTATATATTTAGGAAAAGTCATGAAAGGTGATTTTGGAGACTCAATGAAATCAAGGGTTGAAACTGTTAACGATATGATTAAAAGAGGTTTCCCTGTTTCTGCTCACATTGGGGCACAGGCTCTTATTATTGCATTAGTATTTGGACCAGCCCTAGGAGCTCTTGCAGCTCTAAATCAAAATAAATGGCCTGATTACTTTTCCATGGTCGTAGCTATTTTAGGTATTTCTGTACCGAGCTTTATAATGGGTACTATATTTATACAGTTTATAGCCAAAAATGTTAGCTGGCTACCTATCGGAGGATGGGGTACATTTAATCATACTATACTTCCATCTATATCATTATCCCTTATGCCTCTAGCTTATATTGCAAGGCTTATGCGTTCTAGCATGCTAGAAGTTTTGGGACAAGACTATATTAAAACAGCTAAATCAAAGGGGCTTTCCAAAGCTATTGTAGTCTTAAAACACGCATTCAGAAATGCAATTCTACCTATTATTTCTGTACTAGGTACTTTAGTTTCTAACCTATTAGTAGGTAGCTTTGTAGTTGAAAAAATATTTGGTATTCCTGGTCTTGGAATGTTTTTTGT
>CAYMGW010000111.1:5513-7499 GCA_964390085.1 uncultured Tissierella sp. | reverse complement strand
TCAATTTCTTCTCCTATTTCAAAAGTTCCTTTCTCTACCTCCATTTTATATGTCAAATTCCTAAAACCATAGTACAGAGTTGCTTTGTTAATTAAATAGGTAAATCCCATTAAACCTACCAAAAACCAAATCATAGCAGTACCTATATGTTTTCTAAGGGAACTTCTACTGATTCTACTATTCCCTTAATTAGTTCTAATGAATCCTCTATACTATTCACGCCACGAGCAATTATCCTATGGTTTAATACATATGGAGCCATCATCTTTATATCTTCAGGTATTATATAATCTCTTCCATTGATTGCAGCATAGGCCTGAGAAGCTTTAAATAAGGCTATTGAGCCCCTAGGACTTACTCCCAATTCAATATCCTTCTTGTTTCTAGTTTCATTAACTATATTTACTAGATAATCCATAACTTCATCTTGAATAGATACCCTAGATACCTCTGATAATATATAATTTAATTCTTCAGGATTAATTATTGGCTCTATATTATCTAGGGGATTCCCTATGTTCTTCTTGATTATGAGCTTTTCTTCTTCCTTTGTAGGATAACCTAGCTTGATACGCATAAAAAATCTATCTAGCTGTGCCTCCGGAAGTGGGAATGTTCCGTATGATTCCACAGGGTTTTGGGTAGCTAATACCATAAATGGCATATGTAATTTTCTAGTCTCTCCATCAGCTGTTATTTGTTTTTCCTCCATGGCTTCTAGAAGAGATGATTGGGTCCTAGGTGTTGCCCTATTTATCTCATCTGTAAGTACTATGTTGGAAAATAGAGGTCCTTCCCTAAACTGAAAATCTCCAGTTTTTTGATTATAGAAATTAATTCCCGTAATATCTGATGGTAATAAATCTGGTGTGAATTGAATTCTTTTGAATGGTAAATCTAATGTTTTTGAGAAAGCCTTTATCATCATAGTCTTTCCCATGCCTGGTATATCCTCTAGTAAAACATGTCCCCCTGAAAGAAATGATACTATAATCAGCTCTATCTCTTTTTCTTTGCCGATTATCACTTTTGATACATTCCCTACTATTTTTTCTTTGAAATCAGTAAATCTCTCCATAATATCCCCCTTTTTCTGAAGATTTTTTTTATATTATATATTTAAATTATACCTTATATAACAAAGGTGAATCAAGGATGAAAAAAAGAACTCTAATGAGTTCTTAGTATTATCTAGCTGCTTTTAATTTTGCAATGTCATTCCAATTCTTTGATGTAACTATTTCCATCGTATAGAATTCTTCCGTTAATTTGTCTATTTTAGCATTAACCTCATATCTGAATTCTGTTAAGCCTGCAGTTTGTTCAATTATAGCTTTTATATCTCTTTTTATTTCTTCTTGATCGCTTCTAATTTCTTCTTGATCCCTTCTGATTTCCTCTTGCCCTTTTTCAAGATTCATCTGACCTTTTCCAAGACCACCTATTCTGTCTTCAATATTGCCTAACTTCTCCAATACTATCTTTTGAAATTCCTCGTTAGTCATTTTCTAAGACCTCCTTCATTCCATTTCAATTGTAGCTTAGTAATAATTATATATTATTATAATGATTTATACAATAAGGATTATTTAACCCTTCTATAGTCTTCTTCTATTTGAAATTTAATGAAATAAATAACTAACGAGGACAAAGCTCAAATTTATATTCCACATTATAATAGCTTGAAATCTTCTGAGTTATTTGTGGAATACCAGTTGGACCTAACCCTAGTGGAATTTCTAGGATTTTTCCTTCACTCAACTTTTCCATAATTTTCAAAAGATCTTTTATTATATATTTAGATTCCACAATATCATGTTTAAAAAATTTGTATTTATCATTATTTTCCTCAATAAATCTATTGTTTAAATAAAAAACTTTCTCTATATTATTTTCTACTCCAATTATATAGTCACTAACACCTATTCTTACATAACTAGGATCTTTTGAAGCATTAATACTATTTTTAAAATTAATTATCTGTTC
>CAYMGW010000111.1:0-5500 GCA_964390085.1 uncultured Tissierella sp. | reverse complement strand
TACTTCTCCTATAAACATAAAAAATTTGGGTTGTTCATCTATATATATAGTATATCTCCATTCTCCTGTTAGAAATGAATTTTCCAATATGCTTTCTGTATTATCACTTAATTTTTCAGGATCTAGTTTTTTTACTGCTATCCCTTTCCCAATTGTAGCATTATCTAATTTTTTTATATCTGAAATACCCCATTTTTCTGGATTACTTGATATTATATTTTTAACCCATTGTAGCCCTTCTGAAGTAGCTGACTGTATTTCATCAGGTATATTTTTATTTGCTGCAACAATAGTAGTATTTGTCAAAATAAGTAATAGACAGAATATTAAACACCATTTTTTCATAATATCACTCCTTTACATACCATCTCCTTTGTTTCCTTGTTTTTTAATTTTAATTCTCCGGTGCCTTAGGCTCATAATACAAAAACGTAGAAACTGTATTTGGAGACTCCACTGCAATCTTCTTTGCTACCTTACTTAATTCCCCTATCCCCCTAGTTAAAACCTTCTTCATCTCTCTTCCTCCTCTCCAGTTTTATTATTAATGCTTAATGCCACTATCATTAAAGAGCTGCTAATGGCAAAGAAGTAATTAATTTCACTTACTAATCCTAACACTGTTAGTGCATGACACACGGTTGCTAAAGCTAAAATTACACTTAACCACTTGTCTTTTTTTATATTACTCTTATCTATAACGTCTTCATTTACAATTCTGTTTTTATGTACCATAGGCTTAGCAATGTAAATTCTTATGGTAGAATAAATAATAAATATTATTCCTATAATTTCTTTTAGATTCCTATCTAACCATTTTTCTAGAAGTGCTATAATTATGAAATTTAAGCTGGTAACAAATAAACATCCCAAATATGTCTTGCTATGATATCCACCCATATTTCTCCTAAGTAAAATCAATACACTTAAATAGATAATAGCAGACATAGGTTGTCTCATAATGATTCCAATTAGAATTATAACTAAAGATGTTAGTATACTAGTTCCTATTATTTTCATTCCATAAAATATTACTTCAACTTCATCTTCATCTATTGCTGATTGCAAAATACAAGATTTAATAAATTGACCTATCACTTTTAATCCTAACCCCTTTCCTTTATAATGATTATGTGCTTTATAACAATATATTCATGAATTAACTACGATCGTTAAAAGCATAGCTAAATAATAAAAAATGGATAAATGTATTTCAAATGAATATTGGAATAAGTAATTTTTTGTATAATGCGCCCCATTTTTTCTCAAAATTTCATATATTGGATATATTCGGATTGTATAGCATCTAGTATAGATACAACAAGGAAAAAAAGAACTCTAGTGAGTTCTTAGCATTATCTAGCTGCTTTTAATTTTGCTATGTCATTCCAATTATTTGATGTGACTAGCTCCATTATATTTATATATTCTTCACTCTATAACGTTCTTCTATTTGAAACTTAATGGAATAAAATAATAATATTTTTGGTTCTTATTGAAGTATATCTTTTAGAATTATTTCAATATCTTCTGCCGATATATCTCCTATTGTTTTTCTCGCTACTTCACCGTTTTTAACATAAATAGTTGTCGGAATATATTTAATATCAAACTCTTCTTTAAATAGTATTTTCTCTTCTTCACTTAGTTCTTTCGTATCAACATATATAATTTGAGGAAACCCATATTCTTTAACTAAATTATTTAATTTAGGAATATATGATTTACAAGCCCCACAGTCTGAAGATCCTATGACTATTATTTCTATATTCTCTCGATAACTATTAATAATGTCCATTACATGTCTTTTAACTAAAATACTAGATTCACCTTCAAAATCTTGATACCCTAATGTATTATTTTTTTGACTGATTATTAATTTATTGCTATTATTATCCCACTCTATATCTATATTCAGTAATTCTGATATAGGTCTTATAGGAATATAAGTTGTTCCTTTATAAATAATACTGAACGGAATTTTATTGCCATCATTCTTTTGATAAAATGTATTTTCTTTTACTATATCTTCTCCATCTATTTCTATGTTTATAGAATTTTTAAGCACTTCTATCGTTTCCTTTTTTCCTAGATTTTGAGCAGTTCCAGATTCAATATTTCCCAATACAAAAATAGATACTACTATTATAAATATGATTTTTTTGCTCAATTTCATCTTCAAGCATCCTTTCATTATATATTTCCCTTGCAATTTAAATATATAAGTTTTTTGAATCTTGTCCTTATTTATGCTATTATATATACGCTATAGATACTTAGTCAGCGAAAATATAATCTGCTTTTTTCTACCATAGTACCTATAGCGTCTCTATTGATATCATTATTTCATATTTTTTATATAATAATGATACATTTTACCATAGAAAATGGCTAAGCCCATAAAAGGAAATTAATAAAAAATATTTAACAATAAATTCATATCATCTACTCTTAATGAACTATTTAATATATAGGAATATCCTCTCATAAAAATTAAAAATATAACTAGACCTATTAAATAATTCACTAGTTTTTTAATTTTTAGTAAGCACATATTGGTTTCCACTCTCCTGAAACACAAAATCTTCCAGATGGTATTTGACACAAAACTATCGTTCCTAAATAACAAACAAGTTTACCCCATACTGGAACCTTATCTAACAGAATACATGCTCCTCCTAATACATCCCTACAACTCTGACTATAACCACCTCCGTATTCTACATATTCAGAGCATATCCACGTTTCACAATCAAAACTAGAATAAGCTATAGCTTCATTTGTGGTTAAATTTCTAATTATTATATTATCTTCCATATAATCAATAGCTAGAACGTGAGTTCTATTGATCTCTAACTCTTTCATAAAAATCAAATTATCTGTCTCTTCTGATTCTTCATTCTCTAAGTCAAATAATAAAAATAGAACTTGCCCTTCCTCCGTCTTATTTATATTCTTTATACTAGGTTCTTTTTCTAACAAATCTTTTTCATACATTAGATAATATTTATTTAATTTTACCTCATCAAAAAATTCTTGTAGTAACAATTCATCTGAAAAGCTTCCTGAGGCATAAGTAATATTTGTCCCTATAATATTGATAAGAATAGATAAAAGTAAAAATACACCAATAAAACGTTTCATATAAACCCTCCATTCTTGAGTTAATAGCTAGTTTCTATACAACAACTTTATACTATTTATATTCATATTTCTGTTAGAATCACCAGCTAAAATGCTTTCTACGTTATAGGTATTTTAGATCTTTTTTTAATCGACTTCGGCACCTTAGGCTCATAATACAAAAACGTAGAAACTGTATTTGGAGACTCCACTGCAATCTTCTTTGCTACCTTACTTAATTCCCCTATCCCCCTAGTTAAAATCTTCTTCATCCCTATTCCTCCTCTCTAGTTTTATTATTAATACTTAATGCCACTATCATTAAAGAACTACTAATGACAAATAAGTAATTAATTTCATTTGCTAAATCAAATTACCACTATCACTTTTAATCCTAACCCCTTTCCTTTATAATGATTATAACAGATAAAATTTAGAATAGTTAGAATTTGGAGTAAGTGGTCTTTTTTTGGACTGAACGGTTATTTAGGGGGAGATACCATGTTTAAAATTGGAATTTGTGAGGATAATAGAGATTTTTCATCAGAATTAAGATTAATTATCGAAAGGAAGTTATTTCAATATAATATAGATTGTGAAATATACTGTTTTTATTCGGGGGAGGATATTCTTGATAATATATTAAATTTTAAGGGAAAATACGATATCATTTTCTTCGATATAGAGCTACCTGGACTAGATGGAATAGAGACAGCACGAAAAATTAGAGAATTGAATATAAATACCACATTTGTATTTATCTCATATTTAGATGAAAGGGTATATGAAGCTATGGATTTAACAATCTTTCATTTCATTAGAAAAAGTCGTTTCCATAAAGATGTGGATTTAATCTTAAATTCATTAATTAGAAAACTTGATTATTTAACTAAAAAATATGCATTTTCCATAGATCATAATAATATTTATCTTAAACTCTATGATATTCTATATTTTGAAGTATTGGACAGACATGTAGTTATACATACTATGAAAACTAATTACATTTCAAACTATCGTTCTTTGAAAGATATTCCTTATAATCTATTAGAAAAACAATTTTACGAAATATATAGGGGAATTATGATTAATCTCAATCATGCAAAAGACCTTGTAGATAATAAGATCATTCTTTCTAATGGGAATACCCTTTATATTGCAAGAAGAAGGCTCAATGATTTTAAAGAAGAATTCTATAGATATATTGCAACTAGAAGAGAGGGATAATTGTGGAAAAACCTAATATTATATTAAGTTTTTTATTTGCTATAGTAGATAATGTGCTTTTTATAAGTATATTATCTAAATTTAGAAATCATAAGGAAAATTATAAGTCCATTGATGCTCTTGTAATTATTATAGTATCTATTATTACATCTTTATTTACTGAGATTGGAATTACTCCATATATTAAATTAATTCTTATATCTATATTACTGTTTTTATCAACCTTTTTGTATAATCTTAAATCTCATCAACGGGTCTTAGTTATTGTAATGTATTATTTTATATTAATTATATCTGAACTATTAGTTACCTTGTTAGCTTCAAATATTTTAGGTCAAACTGTAGGGGGATTAAAATTAAAGTATACTTATTTCTTTTTAGGATTGATTAGTAAGTTTTTATCTATATTAATCTTTACACTAATCAACAGGAAATTTTTAAATACAAAGATTATTCTTCCTGGGCTCTTAAATTATTTAATGATATCAATATTATCTTTATCTACTATTTCGATGGTATTACTATTTTATTCTAGCTTGAGTTTATCCCTTGATAGTACTATATTTATTTTATTACTTATATGCTTGTTTACCCTATTTATTAATCTAGGTACTATGGTAATGTATCTCAATGCAAATACTTTTTATATTGATTTACAGAAAGAAACCACTAAAAGAATTTATAATAAATCCTATGAAAAGTTTATAGCTAATGCTGAATTAAGAAATGATGCTCTATCTAAGATATGGCATGATATAGGAAATCATATTAAGACCTTAGAAAAAATGAATGAAACAGAAAATAACAATTATATTCAATATATTAATTCAATAAAAGATAGACTTAAGGCAATTCCCAATACTATAAATACTGGAAATAAATTAATAGATATAATATTAAATGATAAATACTCAGAAGCAACTATGCAAGAAATAGATTTTGATATAAAGGCAATAGCTTCTCCTAGAGTAAACATTGATAATGTAGACTTAAGTTCTATATTATTTAATACCATAGATAATGCAATAGAAGCTTGTTTAAATTGTAGTGAAGATAATAGATATATTAATTTAGAGCTATATCCTGATGGAAACTTCTTATGTTATAAGATTAGGAATAGTTATAATTCTATTAAAAATAATTCTCATAA